>JBKKAU010000872.1:0-5815 GCA_046714475.1 Thermoanaerobaculia bacterium | reverse complement strand
GACCGGAGGGGCGCGGGAGGCGCGCACACGCCGCCCCGCGACCCGGTCGAGGAGGCCCTGGCCGCCATCTGGCGCGAGGTGCTCGGCGTCGAGGCGGTCGGGATCGACGAGAGCTTCTTCGAGTTGGGCGGCCACTCCCTGCTGGCCATGCGGCTGCTCGCCCGCGTCGGCCGCGTCTTCGGCGTCGAGGTCCCGGTCCAGACGCTCTTCGAGCAGCCCACCATCGCCCTGCTCGCCCGCGCGGTGATCGCGCGGCCGCCGTGCCCCGCGCCACCGCTCGCATCGCTCGCACTGCCCGCGTCGGTCGCGCCGGTCGCGTCGGGCGCACGGGAGGGGGAGGTGCCCCTCTCCTACGCCCAGGAGCGCCTCTGGTTCCTCGACCGTCTCGCCCCGGGCTCGGCGGTCTACAACATTCCGGGCGCGTTCCTGCTGCGCGGGCCTCTCCACCCGGATGTCCTGGCCGGGGCCTTCTCCGCGCTAGTGCGGCGGCACGAGGCGCTACGCACCCGCTTCGTGGCCGCCGGGGGACGTCCCCTCCAGGTGATCGATCCCCCGGCTCCGCTCCCCCTGCCGGTGGTCGACCTGGGCGGCTTGCCGGAGGACCGGCGGCGGACCGAGTGGCGGCTCCTGACCGATGGGGCCGATGGGGCCGATGGGGTCAATGGCGAGGCGCGCCGGCCTTTCGAGCTGGAGCGCGGTCCCCTGCTGCGGACCACCCTGCTGCGGCTGGGACCGGAGGAGCACCTGCTGCTGGTGACCGCGCACCACATCGTCGCCGACGGCTGGTCGATGGACCTGATGGCCCGCGAGGTGACGGAGCTGGTCCGGGCCGCCCTGGAGGACCGCCCGGCCACTCTCCCCGCGCTGCCGATCCAGTACGCCGACTTCGCGCGGTGGCAGAGGGAGTGGCTTTCCGAGGAGATGCTCGCCTTTCAGCTCGCCGCCTGGCGCGACCGTCTCGCCGGCGCGACCGGCCTGCTCGACCTGCCGGTGGACCGGCCGCGGCCCGCCGTCCAGAGCTTCCGCGGCGGGCGGCGCCCCCTGGCGCTGCCGCGGGAGCTCGCCCAGGCGGTCGAGGCTCTCGGCAGGAGCCATGGATCGAGCCTCTTCATGGTGCTGACCGCGGCCCTGCAGACCCTGCTCGGCCGCTATGCCGGAGCGGTGGGGACGCAAGGGGGGGACCTGCTTCTGGGCACGCCGGTCGCGAACCGCCGCCGGGTCGAGACCGAGCCGCTGATCGGGCTGTTCGTCAACACCCTGGTGCTGCGGGGGGACCTGACGGGGGATCCGCCGTTCGGCGAGCTGCTGGAGCGGGTGCGGGAGACCGCCCTCGCGGCCTACCTGCACCAGGACCTGCCGTTCGAAAAGCTCGTCGAGGAGCTGGCCCCCGAGCGGTCGCTCAGCCACTCGCCGCTGGTCCAGGTGGTCCTGGCGGTCTTCTCCCCGCAGACCGGTCTGGAGCTGCCTGGGGTGGAGGTCCAGCCGGTGGAGGTCGAGACCGGGACGGCCAAGTTCGACCTCACGATCGATCTGACCGCGGGGACGGACGGGCTCTCCGGGTCCATCGAGTTCCGCCGCGACCTCTTCGACGAGGCGACCGTCGACCGGCTGGCCGCGCACTTTACGACGCTGCTGGCGGGGGCGGTGGCCGGACCGGAACGCCGGCTCTCGGAGCTGCCGCTGCTGACCGAGGCGGAGCGGCGGCAGCTCGCCGCCTGGCACGGCACGGCTGCGGCGCCGCGGGAAGGGGGCCTCCACGAGCGGTTCGAACGGTGGGCCGCCCTCGCTCCCGATGTCGTCGCGGCGGTCTTCGGCGGCCAGGGGCTCACCTATGGGGAGCTGGACGCCCGGGCCAACCGGCTGGCGCGCCGGCTGCGCCGGCTCGGGGTGGGACCGGAGACGCCGGTCGGCCTCTGCGTGGAGCGCTCGCTCGAGCTGCTGGTGGGCATCCTCGGCACGCTCAAGGCGGGCGGAGCCTATGTGCCTCTCGATCCGACCTACCCCCGGGAGCGGCTGGCCTTCACCCTGGCGGACGCGCGGCCGCCGGTGCTCCTCGCCCAGGAGCGGCTGCTCGCCGGGCTGCCCGCCTCCGCGTCCACGGTGCTCCTCCTCGACCGGGAGGACTGCGCCGGGGAGAGTCCGGAGCCCGTGGAGCCCGCTGATCGTTCGGAGTGGACGACCGATCCGGACCAGCTGGCCTACGGGATCTACACCTCGGGCTCCACGGGGCGGCCCAAGGGGGCGCTCGTCTCGCACGCCAACGTGACGCGGCTGCTGGCGACGACCGCCGGGGAGCTGGGCATCCAGGAGCGGGACGTCTGGACGCTCTTCCACTCCCATGCCTTCGACTTCTCGGTCTGGGAGATCTGGGGAGCGCTCGCCTTCGGCGGCCGGCTGGTGGTGGTGCCTCCCGCGGTGAGCCGTTCGCCGGAAGACCTCCTCCGCCTGCTGGCGCGTGAACGGGTGACGGTGCTCAACCAGACGCCGTCCGCTTTCCTGCAGCTCGCGAAGGCCGCCGAGGCTCCGGGCGCCCCCGGCCTGCCGGAGCTGCGGCTGGTGGTCTTCGGGGGCGAGGCCCTGGAGGTGGGGGCGCTGGATTCGTGGCTGGCGCAACGCGACGGCCATCCCCGCCTGGTCAACATGTACGGCATCACCGAGACCACGGTGCACGTCACCTGGCGGACGATCTCGCGCCAGGACCTCGGGGACCTCCATTACAGCCCGATCGGCGTGCCGATCCCGGACCTGCGGGCGCACCTCCTCGACGGGCACGGCCGGGAGGTCCCGATCGGCGTCGCCGGAGAGGTCCACGTCGGCGGCGCCGGCGTGGGCCGGGGGTATCTCGGGAGGCCAGGGCTGACCGCGGAGCGGTTCGTCCCCGACCCCTTCTCCACCCTCCCGGGGGCGCGTCTCTACCGCAGCGGCGACCTCGCCCGCCGCCGTCCGGACGGGCAGCTCGACTATCTCGGCCGGATCGACCAGCAGGTCAAGATCCGCGGCTTCCGGATCGAGCTGGGAGAGATCGAGGCGGTGCTGGCACAGCACCCGGAGGTCGCCGCCGCCGCGGTCCTGGCGGTCGAAACCGGTCGTGACCGCCGGTTGGTGGCCTACTGGGTACCGCGGGAGGATGGCGCTCCGGAGGCGCTCGCGCCGGCCTTGCGCGCCTTCCTCAAGGAACGGCTGCCCGAGCACATGGTCCCCGCCGCCTGGGTCGGTCTGCGCGAGCTGCCACTGACCCCCAGCGGCAAGGTCGACCGCCGCCGGCTGCCGGAGCCGCAGGGACCGCAGGGAGAGCACGAGACCGCCGGCGCCCTCACCCCGACCGTGGAGATCCTGGCCGGGCTCTGGGCGGAGCTGCTCGGCCGCTCCCGGTTCGGTCCGGAGGACGACTTCTTCGAGGTGGGCGGGCACTCGCTCCTGGCGATCCAGCTCGTCTCGCGGCTGCGCCGGGCTTTCGGGGTGGAGGTCGCCGTCCGCGAGCTGTTCGAGGCCCCCACCCTGGCGGGCCTGGCGGAGCGGATCGACGCCCTCCTCGGCAAGCCGGAGCTGGCGGCTCTGCCGCCGATCGAGCCGGCGCCGCGGACGCCGGAGGGGCCGCCGCCACCGCTCTCCTTCGCGCAACAGCGCCTCTGGCTCCTCGACCGGCTGGAGCCGGGGGGGAGCGTCTACAACATCCCCCTGGCGGTCCGCCTCTCCGGGCCTCTGGACGCGCCGGCCCTGGCAGCTGCCCTGACGACGGTGATCGCCCGCCACGAGGCGCTGCGCACCCGCTTCCCCGAGGTCCGGGGCGAGCCGGCGCAGGAGGTCGTGCCGGCGGGAAGCGGCACGGTGCTGCCGCGGGTCGACCTCTCCGCCCTCCCCGAGGGTCTCCGGGAGCGGGAGCTGCGACGGCGGCTCGCGGCGGAGGCCGAGCGGCCGTTCGACCTGGCCGCGGGCCCGGTGATCCGGTGCTGCCTGCTCCATCAAAGCGACGGGGAGTCGGTGCTGTGCGTGACCCTCCATCACATTGCGGGCGACGGATGGTCGACCGGGGTGCTGATCCGCGAGCTGAGCGCGATCTGCCGGGGAGAGGAGCTCCCGGGCTTGCCGGTCCAGTACGCGGATTTCGCGGTCTGGCAGCGGCGGTGGCTCCAGGGAGAGGTGCTGGAGCGCCAGCTCGGCTGGTGGCGGGAGCGGCTGGCCGCCCTGCCGCCGCTGGAGCTGTGGACCGACCGCCCCCGTCCGCCGGTCCAGACCTATCGCGGGCGCCAGGTCCCGTTCGAGCTGCCCGAGAGCCTGTGGCGGCGGGCCGGCGCCGCGGCGCGCCGGCAGGGGTGCACGCCCTTCATGGCGCTGCTCGCCGCCCTCCAGGTCCTGCTCTGCCGCTGGTCCGGTCAGACCGACCTCGGCGTCGGCTTCCCGGTGGCGAACCGCCGGCGTCCCGAGACTGAAGCGCTGATCGGCCTGTTCGCCAACACCCTCGTCGCGCGCGCCGACCTGGCGGACGACCCGACCGGCGCCGAGCTGCTGCGCCGCACCCGAGACGCGGCGCTCGGGGCCTACGCCCACCAGGACCTGCCGTTCGAGAGGCTGGTCGAGGAGCTGCGGCCCGAGCGGAGCCTGGGACGGAGCCCGCTGTTCCAGGTCTTGCTGGCTCTCAACGCTCCTTTGCCGCCGCTGGAGCTCGGGGCGACGACCACGGAGCCGCTGGAGCTCGACACCCGCACGGCCAGGCTCGACCTGAGCTGGCTGCTGCGGGAGAGCGAGGGCCGGCTGGCCGGCACCCTGGAGCACTCTTCGGACCTGTTCGACGCCACGACCGCCTTGCGGATGGCCGGCCACCTCGGGCGCCTGCTCGCCGGCCTGGCGGATGGGCCGGGGCGGCGGGTCTCGGAGCTCCCCCTACTCTCCGACGCCGAGCGCGCGCAGCTCGTCCGCGAGTGGAACGACACCGGGGACGCGGCTCCCGCCGCGCTGCTGCCCGAGCGGATCGCGCGCCAGGCGGCGCGGACGCCGGAAGCGGTGGCGCTGGTGACCGGCACCGGGCGGCTGACCTACGGCGAGCTCGACGCGCGGGCCGCCCGGCTCGCGGCTCCCCTGCTCGGCCTGGGGGCCGCTCCCGAGGTCCGGGTGGCGGTCTGCCTGGAGCGCTCCGCCGACCTGGTCGCGGCCCTGCTGGCTGTCTGGAAGGCCGGCGGGGCCTACGTGCCGCTCGACCCGGCCTGGCCGCGCGAGCGGCTCGCCTGGATGCTGGAGGACTCGGGCGCGGCCGTGATGGTCGGCCGGAGGCAGTTGGTCGCGGACCTGGCGGGTCCGAACCGGCCGGTGCTGGATCCGGCCGAGGCCGGCGGCGCGGGCGCCGATCCCACACTCGCGCCCGTCCACCCGGGCGCCCTCGCCTATGTCCTCTATACGTCGGGCTCGACCGGCCTTCCCAAAGGGGTGGCAGTCCCGCACGCCAGTGCCGCGGCCCTGGCGCTCTGGGCGCGCGAGGCCTTCTCGCCGGAGGAGATGGCCGGCGTGCTGGCCTCGACCTCGGTCTGCTTCGACCTGTCGGTCTTCGAGCTGTTCATCCCCCTGGCCCTGGGAGGGACGGTGGTCCTGGCCGGCGACGCCCTGGCCCTCCCCCAGCTGCCGGCCGCGGGCGAGGTGACGCTGGTCAACACCGTGCCTTCCGCCATGGCCGAGCTGGTGCGAGCGGACGCCCTGCCGGCCTCCGTGCGGACCGTCTGCCTGGCCGGCGAGGCGTTGCGGCGCGACCTCGTCGACCGCCTCCACGCGCGTCCCGGGCTGCGGGTCCTCAACCTCTACGGCCCCTCCGAGGACACGACCTACT
>JBKKAU010000871.1:0-1513 GCA_046714475.1 Thermoanaerobaculia bacterium | reverse complement strand
CCGGGGGGGTAGGGTGAAGGGCCGGCGGGCCGGGCAGAAGGGTTTGGTCCCCGTTCCTGGGTAGGGGCGGGGGTGGCCCCCGCCCGGGTGGGGACAAGCCCCACCCCTACATCTACATGTTGCTGCTCCTTCTTTCCACCTCACTCCCTGCAGCCCAACTCCTGCCGGTCCCCGAGCCCGACACGTCGCGGATGGAGCCCGCGGTCCGGGAGCAGATCGAGGCGGAGCGGAAGGCGCTCGCGGAGGCCGCCGCGAAGCTCCCCGCCGGCTCGCCGGAGCTGGGGGAGGCTTATGGGAGCTGCGGCCGGATCTACCTCCTCTACGACCTGGCCGACGCCGCGCGGGCCTGCCTGGAGAACGCCGCCCGGCTCGATCCCTCGGACGTCCGTTGGGCCTACTACCTCGGGGTGCTCCACCAGAACCAGGGCGACTTCGCGAAGGCGGCGGAGCGTTTCACCAAGGTGCTCGACCTCAAGCCTGGAGACACGCCGGCGCTGCTCCGTCTGGGCGAGGTGGAGCTGCAGCGCGGCGATCTCCCGGCGGCCCGCCGCCGCTTCGAGGCCGCCCTGCCGGTCCCCGGCGCCGTGGCGGCGGCCCACTTCGGTCTTGGCAGGATCGCCCTGCAGCAGGGCGACGCCGCCACCGCCGCGAAGCACTTCGAGTCAGCGCTCGGCCTCCAGCCTCAAGCCTCGATCGTCCGCTACCAGCTCGCCATGGCCTACCGCAAGCTCGGGCAGGCGGATAGGGCCAAGGAGCAGCTCGCGGGCTACGGCGAGGGCCAGGTGCGGTTCGCCGATCCCTTGATGCAGGAGGTGGTCGCCCTGAACGCCGGCACCCGCCGGCACGTCATCCTGGGTACGACCGCCTTGCGCGAAGGGCGGTTCGCCGTCGCCGTGGAGGAGCTGCGCAAGGCGCTGGAGGGGAATCCTGAGGACCCGTTCGTCTGGGGCAATCTCGGCACCGTGTTGGAACGCCTGAACGACCCGGCTGGAGCGGAGCAGAGCTACCGCCGGGCGCTCGCCCTCGAGCCCGGGAACGGCCGCGTCCATTACAACCTGGGGACGCTGCTCGCGGCGCTCGGCCGGCGGGAGGAGGGGATCGAGCACCTGGAGACCGCGGTCCGCCTGACGCCGGGCTCCAAGTCCGCGCGTTTCAACCTCGCGACGATCCTGGCCGAAGCCGGCCAGACCGAGCGAGCCCTGGCGCAGTACGACGAGGCGTTGAAGCTCGATGCCCGGGATACCGGGGCCCGGTTCCAGCGGGCCATGGTCCTGCTCCGGCTGGGCCGCCCCGGCGAGGCCTTGGAGGAGCTGGAGCGGGTGATCGCCGCCGATCCCGAGGCGGCTCCGCCGCGCGCCGCCGCGGCCCTGGCGCTTGCCGCCCTGGGCCGCTTCCAGGACGCCGCCGAGCGCCAGCGGCAGGCGGTCGGCCTCGCCGAAAAGGCCGGAAGCCCCGATCTGGAGCGGCTGCGCGCCTGCCTGGCCCTCTACCAGTCGGGCAGACCTTGCACCCA
>JBKKAU010000870.1:0-4152 GCA_046714475.1 Thermoanaerobaculia bacterium | reverse complement strand
CCGATCTGGCGCGAGCTGCTGGCCGAAGGCGGGCTCCTGGCCCGCGCCGGCGGCGAGATCGCCGGCCGCGCCTTCCGGCAGCTCCTCGCGGTGCCGCTCGCCTACCGCGGCGTCTACCTCGGCTATATAGCCGTGCTCGACAAGGAGGTGCGCGGCAGCTCCGACCCCACCTTCACCCAGGACGACCGGCGCTTCCTCGACTCGGTGGCGACGCTTGCCGGCGTGGCGCTCGACGCCGCGCGCCAGGTCGAGCGGCTGGAAGCCCAGCGCGAGCGGCTGGAAGAGGAGAACAAGGCCCTCAAGGGGCGCCTGTCGGGCGAGATCGCCGGCCGCCGGATCGTGGCCACGGCGCCGCCCATGCGCCGCGTCCTCGACATCGTCGAGAGGGTGGCGCCGCGCGGCGTCAACGTCCTGGTGCGCGGCGAGAGCGGCACCGGCAAGGAGCTGATCGCCAAGCTCCTCCACATGCTCTCCGGCCGCGAAGGGGCGCTGATCGCCGTCAACTGCGCGGCCCTTCCCGAGTCGCTCCTCGAGAGCGAGCTGTTCGGCATCGAAGGCGGCGTCGCGACCGGCGTCCATGCCCGCCCCGGCAAGTTCGAGCTGGCCGACCGCGGCCCCCTGTTCCTCGACGAGATCGGCGACATGGACGTCGCCCTGCAGGTCAAGCTGCTGCGCGCCCTCCAGGAGCGCGAGGTGGTGCGCGTCGGCGGCCGCCGGCCGATCCCGGTCGACGTGCGGCTGGTCGCCGCCACGCACCAGAACCTGGAGACCCTGGTCGACGAGGGGCGGTTCCGCGAGGACCTCTACTACCGGCTGAAGGGCGTCGAGGTCGAGCTGCCGCCGCTGCGCGAGCGGCGCCAGGACATCCCCCACCTGGTGCGCACCTTCGTCGAGGAGTTCTGCCGCCGCGAGGAGATCCCGGCGCCGGCGTTCCGGCCCGAGGCGCTGGCGCTGATCGTCGCCCACGACTTCCCCGGCAACGTCCGCGAGCTCCAGAACCTGATCGAGGGCGCGGTGTCGCTCGCCGACAAGGACGTCGACGCCGAGCTTGTCCGCTCCTTCCTGGGGACGGCGCCCTCGCAGAGCGCGCCCGAGCCGCTCGACCTCACGACCCTGGAGCGGCGCCACATCGCGCGCGTCCTCAAGCTCACCGACGGCAACAAGAGCGAGGCCGCCAAGATCCTCGGCGTCGACCGCAAGACATTGCAGCGTAAGGGTTTCTGATCCTCCGCTCTCGGCCTGGTACAATTTGACCCCATGCGGGACATTCTGTCTCAAAGGCTCTGGGATCTGAGGCAAAACCGCAGCTTAGCGGAGGGTCAGCGGATCTGGGGGGAGATTCATGAGACAATTTGTCGCGCAGCGTCTGGGGCAGCTTGGGACGAGGCGCCGGGGCCTGGATCCAAAGTTTCTTTCTTCTCAGTCGGTTACAGCGATGGGAGCGCGCCGGGCGCGGATTGGCAACGGGCTTGCGATAGAGGATGGGCGAGAGAGGAGGAACAAATGATCGACCTGGTTCGCAAGCATGTCGCCGTCCCCCAAGTGTCCGGGAGGGTGCTGCTGTCGGTGGGCACCGTGGCCAGCTTCGGATGGTTGCTGGCGCACGACCTGATCCACCCCCTCGTGATCTACACGTTCCAGCTCTACCTGGCGTTTTGATCTTAGGGTAACGAGGGATCATGACCGGCGACGCCGTCTTGAGGGAGGTCACCCTGGCGCTCCCGATGCTGCCCGACATGGAGATCGAGGCCAGCAAGACCGCGACTGCGATCGCTGAGTCCATGCATATGAGTCCGGATAGAATCGACGAGGTCCGGATGGCGGTAGTGGAAGCCTGTATCAACGCCTTCGAGCACAGCCGGGCGGACGAGCGGGAGGTCTACGTGACGTTCGAGGTGCTGGGAGTGGACAAGGATCCGGAGAAGCTGCGCATCACCGTGCGCGACACCGGTATCGGCTTCGACCCGGACGAGCAGAAGGAGCCGAGGATCGAGGAGAAGCTCCGGTCCCAGCGGAAGCGGGGTTGGGGTTTGCGGATCATCCGTGGTCTGATGGACGAGGTGGAGATCCACTCCGGCTCCGAAGGGACGACCGTGGTGATGAGCAAGTTGCGATGAGATCGGGAGCGTGCCGATGACCGAGAGCCTGAATGTGACCGTGGACCGCCGCGATGGACTGGCGGTCATCTACACGGAGGGGTACATCAACAACCAGGGTGGCGAGGAGATCGCCCGGGCCGCCTACGACCTCCTCGACGGGGGGTACCGGGCGCTCCTGCTGAACCTCGGCGGCACCAAGATCGTCAACTCCATCGGGATCTCGATCCTGATCGAGATCATCGAGAAGATGCTCGAGGTCGGCGGTAAGATGGGCTTCTGTTGTCTCACCCCGACGATCGAGAAGACCTTCCAGATCATGGGGCTCGCCCAATATGCGCCCATCTACCGGGATGAATCGATCGCCGTCACCCAGCTCCGGCCCTGACGCCGGAGCTGCGGAACCCGGCACCCTCCCCTGGCCTCCCCCTCAGACCTGGACCGAGTTGCTCGCCCTCCTCCGGGAGGAGTCGGGCGACCGCGCCTTCCTCGACCGCGCGGTCGAGCTCTGGCGGCAGGTCCAGGGAGTGGATGCCGCGGCCCTCTATCTCGACAAGGGCGGCTTCCTGGAGCGCGAGGCGGCGGCGGGGCAGCCGCTCCCCGAGGCCCTGGACCCCGCCGCGATCCCCCCGGGTCTCGGTTCTCTCCCCATGCCCGGCGGCCATCTCCTCTTCGCGCCGCCCTCGCCCTCCTCGGCGGTCGCGGACGGACCGGCGGCCTCAATGGCGGGAGCGATCGCGGCCCTGCTCGCCTCCGTCATGAAGGGCTGCCGGTTGAAGCAGGAGCTCAAGGAGCAGCAGTTCCAGGTCAACTACCGGGTCGTCGAGCTGGAGGCGCTCTACGACGTGGGGCTCGCGGTCACCGCCACCCTCGACCTCGACCGCCTGTCCGAGGAGATCCTGTTGCGCGCCGTCTCCCTCCTCGACGCGCGCCGCGGCGCGCTCTACATCCTGGAGAACGGCCGCTACCGCCGCTCCCGCACCTTCGGCGGCGAGGCCGCCGACTCGTTCTCCATCGACAACCCGGAGCTGCGGCTGTTCCTGACCGGCGGCGGCCCGGCTCCCGAGGACCTCCTGCCGGGGGCGCGGTATCTCCTGGGGACGCCGGTCGAGGTCGAGAACGGCCCGCGGGGGCTGCTCGCCGTGGCCGACAAGGAGAGCCGGCGCGGCGTCGGGCCGTTCCCCGTCTCCGACCGCCGCACCCTGGCGCTCTTCGCCAACCAGGCCGCCATCGCCCTGGAGAACGCGCGCCTCCACCTCCAGGCGTTGGAAAAAGAGCGGCTCGAGCGCGAGATGGAGCTCGCCGCCGAGATCCAGCGCCGCATCCTCCCCAAGGGGGCGCCCCAGGTCCCCGGCCTCCAGCTCATCGGCTGGAACCGGCCGGCGCGCCAGGTCGGGGGGGACTACTACGACCTGTTCCACATGGGGGAGGGCCACGTCGGCCTGGTGCTCGGGGACGTCTCGGGCAAGGGCATCCCGGCCGCGCTGATGGTCTCGACCCTGCACTCGGCGTTGCGCCTGCTGCTCGACCGCAACGAGCTCGGGCCGTCGCTGCTCGAGCTGCTGAACCGCCACATCATGGACTCCAGCACGCCGAACAAGTTCATCACCATGGTGCTCGGCGAGCTCGACATGCGCACCGGGATCCTGCGCTACATGAACGCCGGGCACAACCCGGGTCTGCTGCTGCGCCAGGACGGCAGCGTCGAGGAGATGGGGGCGGGCGGGCTGCCGCTGGGGCTCCTCCCGAACGCCCGCTTCCAGGCCGCGGACATCTTCCTGGGGCCGGGCGACCTGCTCTGCCTCTACAGCGACGGCATCACCGAGTGCGAATCGCTCGACGGCCGGGAGTTCGGCATGGGCCGGCTGATCGACCTCCTGCGCGAGCACCGCGACCGGCCCCTGTCCGAGGTGCTGGAGGCGATCCAGGTCGTCACCGGCCGCTTCTCCGAAGGCCTCCCCCAAGGCGACGACCAGACGGTCGTCCTGGTGCGGCGGGAGTAGGGGTCGTCCCTGGGTACGCGGGCGTCCCGCCCGCTCTTTCTTCTCTTTTGGTT
>JBKKAU010000869.1:0-2511 GCA_046714475.1 Thermoanaerobaculia bacterium | reverse complement strand
GCGAACAGCCGGTCGACGTGGCGCTGGATGTACAGGCGCATGCCGAGCCCGGCGATCCCGCGCGCCTTGGAGGCGGCGCCGTACCAGCTCCGCACCAGCTCCTCGTCGTAGAGCAGGTCGACCGGGCACTCCAGGAAGACCGGGCCGGGCACCCCGGCGCGCGCCTCGACGAACGCGCGCTCCAGGAGCGGCACCAGGTCGTGGACCCGCGTCGCGGTGGCGGACCACTTGACGTGCGGCGCGAACAGGGCGAGCTGATCGATGTCCTGAAGGGCGCCCCGGCCCTTGAGGAGGGTGGCCGCGGCGCCGCCGAGCAGCACCACCGCCGACTGGGCGAGCTGCGCGTTCTTGACCGCGGTGATGGTGTTGGTGACGCCCGGGCCGGCGGTGACCGCCGCCACGCCGGGTACGCCGGTCAGGCGGAAGACCGCGTCGGCGGCGAACACCGCGTCCACCTCGTGCCGGACGTCCACCACCCGGATGCCGCGTTGTTTCGCTCCCACCAGGATTGGCGAGATGTGCCCGCCGCAGAGCGTGAAGAGGAACCGGACCCCCTGCCGCTCCAGGACCGCCGCCAGCCGTTCGCCACCGTTCATCCTCGCCCCCGCTTTCTTGTCGGTCCGGTTTTCTTTCATTGGGATTATAGTCATGGGAGATCCGGACACTGGAACGACGCATTCTGGGCTGACGGAGGACGAGCCATGGTCTTACGCGCGAGGATGATCATCCTGCTGACGGTCCCGGCGATCCTGACCTGGCTGCTCCCGCCCGCGGGCAGCCTCGAAGCCCAGGAGTCCGAGTACCTGGTCGAGGGCCTGCCGACGGCCACTCTCGAAACGGCGACCCCCCTCTTCGCCCTGCGCCGCCAGGGCCGCCTCCCCGCCCTGGTCTTCAGCCGCAGCGGCGCCGCCGAGGACCACGATCCGCGGGTACTGGTCTCGGGGCGCGACAGCTGGCGCCCCGTCCAGCTCTCCGAGCGGCTCCACAACACGACCTGGATCTTCGTCGGCCGCGCAATCGAGGGGGAGGACGTCTGGGCGGTCGCCGAAGGGGACGTCGGCGGCCGGGGCCCCTACCTGGAGCTCGTCACCAGCGGGAACGGCGGCCGGACCTGGGCCCACCAGGCCACCTTCGTCAAGATCTCGCGCCACGCCGTCCTGGACGCTTTCGGCATCCACCCGGACGGCCGCGGCTCGCTGATCCTCCGCCTCGATGAGGACCCGAGCCCTGGAGCGCCCCGGCTCGGCTACTACCTCTATCTCACCAGGAACGGCGGCAAGACCTGGTCCGAGCCGATCTACTCCTACGGCCGTCCGCCGGTCCCCTCCTCGCTCGCCGCGCCGGACGACAAGCTCAGCTACACCGAGCCGCCCGGGCTCGACGCATGGAGGCGGATCCTGTCGATCCTGCTCCGGACGGCTTGAGCCAGCCGCCGGCCCCGTCCGCGCCACGCTGGAGCGGCGATCCCGCCGCGCTCGCCGCCGACCTCCGGAGGTCGGTGCGCGGCGAGGTCCGCTTCGACGCCGGCAGCCGCGCCCTCTACGCCACCGACGCCTCCAACTTCCGGCAGGTGCCGATCGGCGTCGTGCTGCCGCTCGACAAGGACGACCTGATCGCGGCGGTCGAGGTCTGCCGCCGGCACGGCGCTCCGCTGCTCGGCCGCGGCGGCGGCACCAGCCTCGCCGGCCAGTGCTGCAACACCGCCGTGGTGGTCGACGTCTCGCGCCACCTCCGCCGCGTGCTGGAGATCGATCCGGCGGCGCGGACCGCCCGCGTCGAACCCGGAGCGGTCCTGGACGACCTCCGGCGGGAGGCGGCGCGCCACGGGCTCACCTTCGGCCCCGATCCCGCCACCCACGCCTGGTGCACCCTGGGCGGCATGATTGGCAACAACTCGTGCGGCGCCCACTCGTTGACCACCGGCCGCACCTCGGACAACGTCGAGACGCTGGAGGTCCTCACCTACGACGGCCTGCGGCTCCAGGTGGGAGCCACGCCGGAGCCGGAGATCGACCGCGTCGTCCGCGCCGGCGGACGCCGCGGCGAGGTCTACCGCCGCCTGCGCGAGTTGCGCGACCGCTACGCCGGCGCCATCCGCGACCGCTTCCCGCGGCTGCCCCGCCGCGTTTCCGGCTTCAACCTCGACGAGCTGCTGCCGGAGCGGGGCTTCCACGTCGCCCGGGCGCTGGCCGGTACCGAGGGGACCTGCGTCACCTTCCTCGAAGCCACCGTCCGCCTGGTCCCCCGACCCGCGGCCCGCGCTCTCCTGGTGCTGGGCTACCCGGACGTCTTCCATGCCGCCGACCATGTTTTGGAAATCCTCGAGGCGGGGCCGATCGGCCTCGAAGGCATGGACCGCTATCTGGTCGACGGCGAGCCGGGCCGGAGCACCCATGCCGAGGTCCTGGCGCGGCGGCCGGCGGGCGGCGCCTGGCTGCGCGCCGAGTTGGGCGGCGGGACCTCCGAAGAGGCGGCGAAGCGGGCGCGGCGGCTGATGGCGCGCCTCCGGGC
>JBKKAU010000868.1:0-7143 GCA_046714475.1 Thermoanaerobaculia bacterium | reverse complement strand
CGCGGCGCAAGGACGTGAGGGGGCCGGCCGCCATCGCGACGGCCAGGCAGCAGAAGGCGAGAAGGCGCAGGCTGGCCTCCGCCCAGGGCACCGTGCCGGCGAAGGGCAGCGGCGCCCAGAGGAGAAGGCCGGCGAGCAGAGCGGTGAGCAGCCGGTCCGAATGGCGTATCATGACGCGGCTTGGCCAACAACCCGGAGCGACACCGCCGTGGCGTGAATCATCGCGCCTTTCGGGAGAAGATCATGCGATTTGATCTCCGTGCGCCTCTTCGCGCATTCCTTGCAGGAATCCTCTTTTTTCTACCCTTCGCTACGGCGGAAGCTCAATTCATCCAGTATACGCCCCCCGGCGGTCCCGAGAGGCGGCCGGAGTCGCGCAAAGAGGAGATCGACCGCATCCTGGAGGAGGCGCGCTTCCGCCTCGGGCCGGTGCGGGTCGTGCCGGTGTTCGGTCTGAGGGACGTCGCCTACCAGCGCAGCATCACCGGCCCGGTCGAGAGCCCGTCGGACATCACGGCCACGGTCGAGGCCGGCCTGCACGCCTACGTGCACACCGGCTCCAAGGTGGTCTGGCGCGCCCAGGCGGTCCCCGAGTACGTCTGGTGGCGCGAGCAGACCGAGCGCCGGAACCTGAACGGCCGCTATGACCTCTCCGCGTTCGGCTTCTTCAACCGGCTCACGGCCGAGGTCGGCGCGACCCGCAACGAGGAGCAGCAGATCTTCCACCCCGAGGTCCTGCGCCGGGTGACCGCCCGCCAGGACGACGGCCGGGCGGCAGTCGAGGTCCAGGTGAGCGGGGCGCTGTCGGCGTTTGCCGTGGCCCGCCTGATACGCCAGGACAGCCTGGCCGGCGAGGACGCGGACCCGCAGGCGGCGGCGTTCGAGCTGCTCGACCGGGAAGAGCGCTCGTCGCGGGTGGGGGTGCGCTGGCGGCGCAGCAGCGGCCTGTCGGTCGGCCTCGGCGTCGAGCGTTCCGAGGCGGATTTCGAGAGCAGGGGCCTCGACCGCTCCAACGAAGGGACGTCGCCGGTGCTCGAGGTGCTCTGGGACCGCCCGCGCCTGTTCGTCCAGGCCGACGTCGCGGCGCGCTCGCTGGAAGCCCGGGAGGGCGCCGTCTTCGTCCCCTACGACGGGGTGACCGGCAGCGCCTCGTTTCGGATCGAGATCCAGCGCAGCCTCAGCGCGACGGCCTACTCCAGCCGCAACCTGGTCTATTCGGTCACCCCCGGCTACGCCTACCTGGACGACGTACGCCTGGGGGCGGCGTTGCAGGCGCAGCTCGGCGGCAGCATGCAGACCCGGGTCTTCGCCGAGACCGGCAGCAACGACTTCACCGCCTTCACCGCCGCGGTGCCGGAGCGCGACGACGACCTCTCCTCGTACGGCGGCCAGATCGGCTGGAACCTCGGCAACCTCTTCCAGCTGTCGCTCCAGGCCCTGCGCATTGAGATCGATTCGAACCTGCCGGGGCTCGACCGCTCCTATACCTCCGTGGGCCTCACCGTGGGCCTGTCGCGAGGCCTATAGACGTATAGCCGGATGTTGCTGTACCATACCCTCCAAGTAACGTTAGTACAATGAAGAAGATAGCGTTCTCTCTCATGATTCTTCTGTCGCTCGTGTCCCTGGCGGGCCCCTCGGCGGTCCAGGCTCAGGGCAGGAGCACGGTCTATCGGCTCGGGCCGCGCGACCTCGTCGAGGTGCGCGTCTACGAGGACGACAAGTTCAACGCCGAGCGCCGGGTGTCCGAGGCGGGGACGATCAGCATCCCCCTGGTCGGGGAGGTGGGTGTGGGCGGTATGACCGAGGTCGAGGCGGCGCGGACGATCAAAGAGACGCTCGAGGCCCGGCTGCTGCAGCGCGCCTCGGTCTCCGTTCAGGTGCGCGAGTTCCGCGCCAGGCCGATCTCGGTGATCGGCGCCGTGCGCCAGCCGGGCCCCCTTGAGTTCTCCGGCCGTTGGACCCTGCTCGAGGCCATCACCGCGGCCGGCGGCGTCTCCGAGAACCACGGCAAGGTCGTCTATATCCTGCGCAACGCCGACAACGGCCTGTCCGACCAGATCGCGGTCGACCTCGACGAGTTGCTGGTGCGGGCCAACGCCAAGCTCAACGTCCCGATCTACGCCAACGACCTGATCACCGTGCCGATCGCGGTGTCGGTGACGCTGTACTGCCTGGGCGAGGTGACGCGGCCCGGCGCCCTCTCTTTCAAGAGCACCGACCGGGTCACCCTGCTCGCCGCCATCGCCCAGGCCGGCGGCCTGACCGACCGCGCCGCGAGCAAGATCCTGATCAAGCGGGCCGCCGGTAACGGTCCCGGCTCCGAGCTCAAAATCGACTACAAGCGAATCCTGGCTGGCAAAGACCCGGACGTCGAGCTCCGCGAAGGGGACGTCGTCGTGGTCAAGGAGTCCTTCTTTTGATCTCCCCCAAGCATGTCCCCTTCGAGGAGCCCGAGCTCAGCTCGCCGGAGCCGGAGTCCGATTTCAACATCGCCGAGTACCTCGGCATGGTGCGGCGCCACTGGAAGCTGGTGGCCGCCGCCTGCGTCCTGGCGCTCGCCGCCGCCTCGATCCACTACGCCATCACACCCAAGGAGTACATGTCGTCGACGCGGATCTCGATCGAGAGGCGGAGCCTGACGCCGCTCTCCGGCGGCGCCCAGAACCCCTGGTTCGAGAACTACTGGAACCTGGAGTACTACCCGACGCAGTACGAGCTGCTGAAGAGCCGCGGTCTCGCCGAGCGGGTGGTACGCAACCTCGACCTGGTCTCCGACCCGGCCTTCAACCCGGGCGCCGGCGGCAAGGGGGCTGCGGCGCCGAGCGCCGAGGAGGACGAGGCGACGCTGGGGGCTCTCGCCGAGCGGCTGCGCGGCGGCCTCTCGGTCGGGCCGGTGCGCGGCACGCAGCTCGTCGACCTCTCCTACCGCGACTCCTCGCCCGAGTTCGCCGCCCGCGCCGCCAACGCCTTCGTCGAGGCGTACATCGACATGGGGGTCGAGGCGCGCTACGCCACCGCCGGCAAGGCCTCCTCGTTCCTGACGACGCAGATCGACAGCCTCAAGCAGGAGATCGAGGACAAGGAGTCGCAGCTCCAGGCCTTCAGCCGCCGGACCGACATCATCGCGCTGGAGCCGGAATCCAACGTCATCCTGCAGCGCCTGGAGTCGCTGAACAAGAATTACATCGACGCCAAGAAGCGGCGCATCGAGCGGAACGCCAAGTACAACGAGGTCCTGAGCTCGCCGCCCGAGACGGTGGCCGACAGCCTGTCGGGGGGGCTCGTCAGCGAGCTGCGCTCGGACCAGCTGCGGCTGGAGCGCGAGTACGAGACCAAGCTCAAGAAGCTCAAGCCCGACCATCCGGACATGGCCGAGCTCAAGGCGCAGATCGACAAGGGCCAGCAGCACATCGACAGCATCGTCCGCGAGAAGGTCGACACGGCCAAGAAGAGCGCCCTCGCCGAGTACCATACCGCCCAGCGCGAGGAGCAGGAGCTCGCCTCCGAGCTCGAGATGGGCCAGGGCGCGGTGATCGACCAGAACTCGGCCGCGTTCGAGTACACCAACCTGAAGCTGGAGATCCAGACCCGGCGCGAGCTGCTCGACCAGCTGCTGCGCCAGCAGTCCGAGACCGAGGTGGCGGTCCGCCTCCAGGACACGCGCGAGTCCAACGTCCAGATCGTCGACAAGGCGCTGATGCCGGGCGGGCCGTTCCGGCCGTCGCTGCGGCAGGACCTCTCCTACGGCCTGCTGCTCGGTCTGCTCTTCGGCATCGGCTGCGCCTTCCTGATCGAGTTCCTGGACCGCACGGTCAAGACTCCGGAGGAGGTCGAGCGGCGGCTGGGCCTGGCGCCCCTCGCCGTCATCCAGGACATCGCGGACTCCGGCAAGTCCTACGGCGACTCGCGCTACGGCTATGGCTACGGCTACGGCGCCGAGCCGGCCCCGGCGGCGGCCGCCGCGGTGGTGGAAGGGGCGAAGGTCCGCGCGGCCCGTACCACGCCGGCCAGCTGGCTGGAGAAGAAGAAGGGCGTCCCGAACCCGCAGGCGCAGATCGAGCTGGTGCCCCACGAGCGGCCGCGCACCCTCATCTCGGAGGCCTACCGGTCGCTGCGCACCGCGCTGCTCCTCTCCTCCGCCCGCGAGCTCAAGCTGGTGGCGGTGACCTCGGCGGTGGCCGGCGAGGGCAAGACCGCGACCGCGTCCAACCTCGCGGTCGTCCTGGCGCAGCTCGGCAGGCCGGTGCTGATCGTCGACTGCGACCTGCGCAAGCCGCGGCTGCACCAGGTCTTCCGCGTCTCCAACCGCGTCGGCCTGGTCAACCACCTGACGTCGACCGCCGATCCGGAGTCGGTCTTCCTCCCCACCGAGGTGCCGAACCTCTGGGTGACGCCTTCGGGCCCGATCCCGCCGAACCCGTCGGAGCTGCTGGCCTCGGACCGCATGCGCGAGTGGCTCAAGACCGTCCGCGCCCGCTTCGAGTACGTCATCATCGACACGCCGCCGGCCCTGGCGGTCACCGACTCGACGATCATCGGCGTCCTCGCCGACGGCGTGGTGCTGACGCTGCGCAGCGGCAAGGTGACCCGCGAGGAGGCGCGCCTCTGCCGCGACCGGCTGCGCCTCGCCGACGTCCGCCTCCTCGGCGCGGTGCTCAACCGGTACCGCTCGGTCCAGGCCGGCTTCGGCAAGCGCTACCGCGCCTACGAAGCCTACGTCGCCGAAGAGGAGACCGCGGCCAAAGCTGGATCGGCCGCCTGATGATCGACCTGCATTGCCACATCCTCCCGGGCATCGACGACGGCGCCCGGGACCTGGAGGATGCCCTAGCCATGTGCCGGATGGCGGCGGCCGACGGCTGCGAAGCCATGATCGCCACGCCGCACCAGCGGCGCGGCATCTGGTGGAACACCGACGGCGAGCGGCTGGCGGCGCTGTGCGCCGAGCTGCAGGCCGCACTGGGCGAGGAGCTGCGGGTTTTCTCCGGCGGCGAGATCCACGTCGACTCCGAGCTGCTGGCCGAGGTCGAGCGGCTGCCGGCCAGCGGTCTCCAGCCCCTGGCCGGCTCGCGCTACCTGCTGATCGAATTCGGCTCCGAGCACGGGGAGGACGAGGCGGTCCACCTGGTCCACGAGCTGTCGGTCGCCGGCTGGCGCCCGGTGGTGGCCCACCCGGAGTTCGTCCCCTGGCTCGACCTCGCCGCGGTGGAACGCCTGATCTCGCTCGGCGCCACCATGCAGGTGACCGCCCTGTGCGTCACCGGCGACTTCGGGCGCCGGCCGCAGCAGGACACCCACGCCCTGCTCGACGCCGGCCTGGTCCACTTCGTGGCCAGCGACTCGCACGGCACCCGCCGCCGCCCTCCCGGCCTGCGGCGGGCGGCCGAGACGATCGCCGGGCTCTGGGGCGAGGAGACGGCGAGACGGTTGACGATCGACAATCCGCGGGCGGTGGTCGAAGACCGCCCGCTGCCGGAGCTGGCATGAGACGTACGTATTGGCTTCTGGCCCTGGCCCTGCTGTGCGGCGCCCGGGCCCTGCCCGCCGCCGACCCTTTCTACATGAACCTGCTGCGGGACGGCGGCCATGCCTACGACCGCAAGGACTACCCCGCCGCCATCCGCGACCTGCGCCTGGCCTGCTTCGGCATGCTCGACGAGCCGAAGCTGCTGGCCGACTGCCTGGCCCGCCTGGCGCTGGCCCAGGACCGGGGCGGCGACATCGACGGCTTCCGCGAGACCTTCCGCCGCATCGCCGAGGTCGAGGAGCGCTTCGCGGCCTATACGCAGGCCGGCCTGCCGGCCGACCTGCGCGCCGCCCTCGAGCAGCGGCTGGCCGCCGTGATCCCCGCCGCCACCCTCGATACAGTGCCGGTCTTCCGCGGCCTCGCGGCCCGCAAGCCGGCGGTGACGCCCCCCGGGCAGACCGCTAAAAACCCGGCGCCGGACAAGCTCGCCGTCACCGCGCCCGCGCCCGCCCCGTCCAGCGCGCCACCGGCTGCCGGGACGTCGCCACAGCCGGTCTCCGCGCTGTCCGACGCCGAGCACCAGAAGATCGCCGAGGCGCGCCGCCTCCTCGCCGGCGACGGCAAGTCGCGCGACCTCAAACAGGCGTTCGATCTGGCCCGCGAGGTCGCCGACGCCCATGCCACCCTCCAGGAGGCGCAGCACCTGGCGGCGGAGGCGGCCTACCGCCTGTCGCGCTGGCGGGACGCCGCGGCCTACTTCCGGCGCGGCGGCGAGCCCGGGACGGACCAGCCGGAGCTGCTGTTCTACATGGCCGTCGCCCTCTACGAGTCGGGCGAAAAGAGCGCCGCAGCGGCGGCCCTCCAGCGGTCGCTGCCCAACCTGCAGCGGACGCCGTACGTCGACGGCTACGCCAAGAAGATCCTTGGAACGCAGCAACCGGGGTAGAATGGAAGGAAAAGGGAGAGAACCGTCATGAGAGCAAACGGCCTTTGGACCGTCGCCGTCTTCTGCGCGTGGGGCGCCGCCGCACATGCCCAGTCGATCTCGGTCGAGCCCGTGAGCTGTCTGCCGCGGGAGGAAAACGGCATCGTGCGCGCGCAGGTCTCCGGCGCGACCGCCGCGCAGCCCGCCCGTCTCTACTTCCGCTGGCGCGACCACAAGGCCTTCTACTGGGTGCCCATGGAGATCGAGCCCGGCGGCCGCTACTGGGCGACCCCGCCCAAGCCGGAGCTGCGCAACGAGCAGGTCGAAGTCTACGCCGTCCTGCTCGACGGCGCCGGCAAGCCGGCCGCCCGCTCGGAGAGCCGGACCATCAAGGTGACCGGCGACTGCCGGGTCCGGCTCACCCCCAAGGAGCGTGGCGTCGCCGAGAACCTGACCGTCGGCGAGACCGCCCCGGACCAGGAGGGCAAGGAGGTCTTCGCCTTCCTCTGTGACGGCATCGTGACCCGCGTCAACTCCCAGGGGATCCGCCGCGCCGACGAGGTCTGCCGCGCCTGCGTCGTCGCCTGGTGGCAGAAGAAGGCAGTCCTGCTCCCCGCCGCCGTGGTGACCGGGGTCGTCGTCACCGACGACGACCCGGAGCCCTCGCCCTCCCCCCCGCCCTCCCCGAGGTAGTCCTCCCCCAAGCAGGGCCCGGTATTGAATGACACCCCACCCGGACCAGTGTGTG
>JBKKAU010000867.1:0-10990 GCA_046714475.1 Thermoanaerobaculia bacterium | reverse complement strand
GGTCTGGACCGGCGGCCGGGGGCGGTCGGTCGGCAGGTCGAGGACCGCCGGTGCGCCGGCCAGGCGCTGGCGCCAGTGGTCGAGCTGCGCGTCGAGCACCGCGCCGGTGAGCCACGTCCGCTGCCAGACCGCGAAGTCGCCGTACTGCACCGGCAGCTCCGGCAGGAGCGAAGGCCGGCCCGCCGCGAAAGCCTCGTAGAGCGCCGCCAGCTCGCGCACCAGCACGCCCACCGACCAGCCGTCGGTGACGATGTGATGGGCGTTGACCAGCAGGGCGTGCTCCTCCGCCCCCAGGACGAAGAGCACGGTCCGCGCGAGCGGCCCCTCCTCGAGGTCGAACGGCGTCTGGACCTCGGCGGCGGCGAGAGGGTCGGCCTCGGCCCGGCGCGGGGCCGCCGGCAGGGCCGAGAGGTCGACGACCGGGAGGGCCGCGGGAGCGAACGGCAGGACGACCTGCACCGGCTCGCCGTCGACCGCCGTGAAGACCGTGCGCAGCGCCTCGTGGCGGCGCGTGACCTCGTCGAGCGCCGCGGCGAGCGCCTCATGGTTCAGGGCGCCGCGGACGCGTAGCGCCACCGGCATGTTGTAGACGCCGGAGCCGCCCTGGAAGCGGTGCAGGAACCAGAGACGGCGTTGGGCGGAGGAGAGCGGGCGGAACGGGGCGGGCGGAGCGGCGACGAGCGGCGGAGCGTCCGGCCGCCAGGCGCCTTCGACGCGGCGGGCGAGCCCGGCCGGCGTCGGCGCCTCGAAGACGTCGCAAAGGTCGATCTCGACTCCCAGCGCCGTGCGCACCCGCGATACCAGCCGGGTGGCGAGGAGCGAGTGGCCGCCCAGGTGGAAGAACTCGTCGTGCACCCCCACCCGGTCGAGCCCCAGCAGCTCCGCCCAGAGCGCCGTCAGCGTCTCCTCCACCGGTGTGCGCGGCGCGGCGTAGCCCTCCTCGCAACGCGCGTCCAGCATGCCGGCCACCGAGGCGGCGGCGGTGACGGCGGCGAGGGCGCGGCGGTCCACCTTGCCGTTGGGGGTGAGCGGCAGGCTGTCGAGCCTCACGAAAGCGGCCGGCACCATGTGCTCGGGGAGGGAGCGGCGGAGGAGGTCGCACAGCTCGGAGGCGGCGGGCATCCCGGCGCCGGGATCGGTCACCAGACAGGCGACCAGGCACTCCTCCCGCGCCAGCACCACCGCCTGGCGGACGGCCGGGTGCGCGCAGAGAGCGGCCTCGATCTCGCCCGGCTCCAGCCGGAAGCCGCGCACCTTGATCTGGGCGTCGGCGCGGCCGAGGAGAGAGAGGTTGCCGTCCGGCCCGAGGCGGGCGAGGTCGCCGGTGCGCAGCAGCCGGCCGCCGGGCTCGCCGAACGGATCGGGGACGAAACGCTCCGCCGTTAGGTCCGGGCGGCCGAGATAGCCGCGCGCCACGCCGGGTCCGCCCAGCCAGAGCTCGCCGGGAGTATCGGGGGCGACCGGCTGGCCCTGCGCGTCGAGCACATAGGCGCGGACCTCGCCCACCGGCCGGCCGACGGGTACCGGCGCGATCTCCTTCTTCCTGTCCTCGACCGGCAGCCGGAAGGCCGTCGAGGTGATCGTCGACTCGGTCAGGCCGTAGGCGTTGATCCAGGCGACCTTCTCGCTTCCCGGGAGCCGGCGCCAGAGCGCGAGCTTGTCGGCGGCGACCGCCTCGCTGCCGGTGACCACCAGGCGCAGGCTCGGCGGCAGCGGCCGGCCGGCCCCGGTGGCCTCAGCGGCCTCAGCGAGGGAGACGACCCACTCGTGCCAGTAGGGGCTGGGCAGGTTGAGCACGGTCAGCCGCTCGCGTTCGACGAACGCCGCCAGCCGCTCGGGGTCGATCATGCCGTTGTCGGGGGGGAGCACGATGGCGGCGCCGGCGAGCAGCGTCGGATAGATCTCCTCGGCGGCGACGTCGAACGAGAGCGCGGCGAACTGGAGCACGCGGTCGCGCGTGGCGAGGCCGAACGAGCGGGACATGGCGGCGGCGTGATGGGCCAGGGCGGCGTGGGAGATCCCCACCCCCTTGGGCAGGCCGCTCGATCCCGAGGTATAGAGGAGATAGGCGAGGCCCTCGGGGTCGGCCTGGTCGATCTCGGGGACCATCGGGCCGCTCCCCTCGGCGCCGTCGAGCGAGAGCACCAGCGGCACGCGGCCCGGCAGGCTGGCGCGCAGCTCCTCGCGCGTCACCAGCGCCGTGGCGCCCGAGTCCTCCAGCATGTAGGCGAGCCGTTCGGTGGGATAGGCGGGGTCGAGAGGCAGATAGGCGCCCCCGGCCCGCAGCACGCCGAGCAGGGCCACCACCGCTTCGGGAGAGCGCTCCAGATGGACGCCGACCACGGTCTCGGGACCGACGCCGAGCGTCCGCAGACGGCACGCGAGCGCGGCGCTCCGGACCTCCAGCTCCTCATAGCTCAGCGACCGGTCGCCGCAGACCACCGCGGGAGCTTCGGGGGACAACGCCGCGCGCCAGACGATCCGGCGATGGATCGCGGCGAAGCCGGAGCCCTCGGGGACCCCCGCCAGGAGCACACGTTGTCCAGGGACTACAAACGAGTCTTCAGACATCCAAATCCCTCCGGAAAAAACAACAAGTGCTGCAAAGTACCCTCGGAAGCCTCGCGGGCGCTCCCCTTATCTCCCTGGACCGGGGAGGCCTGCCGGGAGAGACGGGGCGAACTGCAATGCTGCCGAGTTGTCCTAGTAGTGCGGCAAAGGGGGACAAGCGGGACAAGACGAGGCGGCACGGTTCACGGGTAAAATGCGGCCATGGGGATCGAGGAGCTGCTACGGAGTAAACGCGAGGAAATTCTCAGGATCGCGGAGCGGCATGGCGCCAGCCAGGTCCGCGTCTTCGGCTCAGTTGCCCGAGGCGAAGCACGGCTCGACAGCGACGTGGACTTCCTGGTCAAAGCGGGAGCCCATACCTCTCCCTGGTTTCCCGCCGGCTTGATCCTGGATCTGGAAGAGCTCCTGGGACGCAAGGTGGACGTACTCACCGAAGGAGCCCTCCACTGGTACCTGCGAGACCGGATCCTGACGGAGGCCGTGCCTCTGTGAAGGATGAACGGCTGTACCTCCTCCAGATGCTCGCCTTTTGACCTCATCCCCCTGGCCTGGAACCACCAGACGATGGGGCAGATGGCCTACCTCTACGAGCCGCTGACCCGGGCGGGTGCGCCCGAACGCGCGCTGATCGATGAGTTACGGCTTCTCGTCCGGAACAAGGACTACACCACGATCGCGCCGGACACCCCGCCGCTCCCCGGAGCCCTGAACCCCGATGCATCGCACTTCCTGGCCCAGGTCGGATGGCAGCACCATTGCGGTTATCAGTGCGCGCTGGGAATCAACGTGCCTACGAGCCCGGACTGCTCCAAGCCGGCGGTGACTTCGTGCGATCGGTGTCCGCAGGAGTAGACCGTTGCGGGACGCGACGACGCCGGTCAGTAAGGCTTCTTCGCCTCCACCGATGGCAGTGGCTGGAAATGCTTGAGGTTGGTGGTGTACAGAGGAACCGCGAGGCGGGCCGCCACCGAGGCGATCATGGCATCCTGGAGCTGGATGCCGTGACTGAGATGGAAGCTGGCGGTTTGCCGCATCGCCCAGCGGTTGTCGTCCTCAGTCGGGTGCTCAATATGGAACTGTCGTAGGAAACGGATCGCCTGGGCCCGGTTCTCTCGATTCGTCGCGTCCTGGACCGTCTCCATCCAAACTACGGGGGTGATCGCCAGACGTTGACGTCCCAGACTGGCGAACCAACCCGTTGCCGGTGGAAAGCACGCAGCAGGTCGATGAGGACTGAGGTGTCGAGGATCGCGTCGGTCACCATGAGTATCGTGGAGAGGCTCGCCGGAGTTTCTCCACGTACTCTGCGCCACTTTGCGCTTCACCCTCTTCGGCCCAGGCGCCGATTTCTGGGGAGGCAGCGATCTCTTCTGCGGTGAGCCCTGCTCCCCTCAGGTCTTCCTCTGTCAATCCGAGGTCTTCCTCGGGTAGCGGCTCTAAGGTCACCGCAACCCGGCAACGCGGCAACTCGGGAGGCAGATCGACGCGCAGGTGCCCGTCCTCGGTAATCTCGCCTTCTACTCTCAGAGCAGTCTTCATCGCTTGTCAACTCCAAAATCAGATTACCACAGGCAGCTTTTTGCAAAGGGCCAGCCTCGTGAGCAGGCCCGGACACACCTTCCCCAAGACCCGCGAAGAGCCAGACCTGGTTGGCGTGAATCGAGAGGCCTTCGAGGCCTCCCCTGGGGTGCTACCCGGATTCGCCAGCGAGCCCCTGCACGAGTTGGGCAGGTACGTTTTCGAGGTTCGCGAGGTCCAGGGTGACGATCCGCACTCGCACCTTCCGAGGGCCGGCGCCCTGGATAAGGAGCTCCCGCTGGAGCCCAGGCAGGCCGAGGGCCGGGTGGTGGGGGTACACCAGCACGGCTCGATCGGTCTCGAAGCGGTACGCGTAGGCGAGCACCTGATAGACGTCGGCCTCGGACACTCCAAGATTCGCCTGACGGGAGTCCAGCCGCTTCCACTTCGTGTCGGCCACCAACCAGGGCTTACGCTCTAAGCGGATCAGGATGTCCGGCTTCAGAAGGAACAGGTTCCGTCTCGACGCGGCCTCTTGGGCCAGATAGGTCGAGGATCCATCCTGCAGGGCCACTCGGAACCCCTTCGGCTGCAGCACCTCCTGGGCGAGCCGCCCCACATACTCCTCGAAGAGAATGTTCATGTCCCAGACCAGGGCGTACGTGTCGCGATTTCCGTCTGCCGAACGGCCGAGGTCGGGGTTGCGGTTCCCGAGGATGAGCTTGGCCAGGACCAGCAGCGGCTCCAAGTGTCGATTCATGCGGTCTGTGCGGAGACGCGCCCTCTGATCCGCCGAAGGGCAGAGATCGGAAACTCCGTCCATGGCGTGGCGGAGCTCGGTCACTACGCTGGCGGTCCGGGTCCTCTCCAGCATCCTCCCCGCCACGAGGAGAGCCGCTTTCAAGGTCCGATTGAGAGGAGTGTCCTCAGACCGTTCGTCGAAGGCGCAGGCGAGCTCCAGGCGACCGGTAGCCTGCAACCGGGCCTGCAGAGGCCAGTGGACCTTCCCGCGCACATGGGGGAGGAGGTCCTGGTGCAAGACGTACTCCTGCCTCAACCCTCGCCGGATAGCTTCCAGCAGGCGGTGGCAGTAGAGACGGGCGAGGGCATAGAAGAAGGGCTCCGAGCTCTCCAGGAAACGCACCACCTCGGAGCTCCGCACTTCGAGATCCTGTGTTACCGCAAGCATTGCCAGGAGGTTCTGACGGACCTGGGCCGGCTCCGGCAGACCATCGAGCTTGGGCAGGATCTCGATCTGGAGGTCTCCCGTCCGTACCACGCCCACGAACTGCTGGATGCGCAGGCTCCCCGGCCCTTGCCATGTGGCGATCCGGACACCCATCCGCTCACCGAGGTCAACGAAGGCGAACGCCTGAGTAGTGTCGAGACAGCTCGTCGCTTCATCCGGCCGCGAGCGGACCGGCAGGTAGCTCTGCTCGGAAACCGTGAGCCTCACGTGTAAATCTTCTGAATCGCGGCGGGCGAGATGGCCGGGTTCACCCTGTACCGCCGGCGTCGATCCCGAGCGACCACCGCATCGCCGGCAGGGTCGATATCCTGAACGATCTGGTGATCACGTGGCTGGTCCAGGTCGTTGAAGACCTGCTGGATGCGCCGCCAGTCCTCGAAAAAGTACTCCTGCAACAGAGGGATGATCTGGCTCTGGAAGCGCTGGATCAACTCCTCGAAGGACGTGATCCCCATGAGGTACGTGTGGCCGAGGACGTGGTCGCGGTCGAAGAGCCCCTCGATCCTATTATTCATCGTGGAAAGAAGAGCTTGAAGGTCAATCCCTTCCACGTCAGACGCGAGAAGGTCGATACGAGGCGGCATCTCCCGGAAAGCGAACCGTCGTCTCAAGGCGGTGTCCATGAGAGCGATCGAACGGTCTGCCGTATTCATGGTGCCGATTATGTACAGGTTCGGCGGCACACCCAGTCGGTCGCCGCTGTAAGGCAACTCGGCCTCCTGTTCGTCAGGCCCGCCCAGACGTTTGCTCGGCTCTAACAGTGTGATCAGCTCACCGAAAGTCTTGGCCAGGTTGGCCCGGTTGATCTCGTCGATGATGAGCACGCAGTTTGGGGCCTGGGTCGCCGCGGGAGCCTTCTTGTTCTCGAACAGCCCCCGTGCATAGGAGACCACCTGTTTGAAGACCCCCGCCCGCACGTCGTAACGGACCTGCCCGCCTTCGGTCGCCGGCCGGATGCCTTCCACGAACTCCTCGTAACTGAAAGAAGGATGAAAGGTGACGAAGCGAATGCGTTGAAGATTCCGCAACTCGCGGTAACGGGCCATGAGGGCTTCCCGATTTTCGGGCCGCACTCCGTCGCAGATTCTCGCGGCCAGTTCCACCGTCTCATAGGTTTTTCCAGTCCCCGGTGGTCCGTAGAGGATCAGGTTGAGTGGCTGATACAGCGGGATCTCCTCTCCGTTCGTGACAGGCGGATCCGGCTCCTCTGCTGCGGTTTCTCTCCACACGTCCGTAGAGAGGGTGACGAGATCCCTATCCCCCCGTAAAGAGAGGATCAGGCGGTGGAGCTCGGAAGTCCTCTTGGGGACGGCCCCCACCCGGCCCTTGAGCCACATGTGCAGCCGCTTCGGTTTGAAGGCCGCTATGACGCCTGGGTTTCCCATGTCCTGATAATGGAAGGCAATTTTCCACTTATAAGCCTCTCCCAGATCAACAGCGTCGATCGCGGCATAGTCAGCCCGGGTGGCCGCCTCCGCCACCTTCACCACGAGAGACTTCACCTTGGCGAAGGCTTCCTCGGGCGTAGAGCCATACTTCCTGTACCAGGCGTAGTCTCGCGTATAGGCATCGCTGGCGCTCCCCGGCTTGTCGGTCTTGTTCTTGCGGGAGTAGATCCCGAACTTGAAGGACGATCCTCCCCAGATACTCCCAATCTGGTCTAGCCGGTTCTCGATCCAGGCGGTGAAGGTATGGCTCTGGCCAGCCGCCGTATATTCCTGGAGGGTCATCCGCCGTAGGCGTTCGAGGGGCCACTCCCGCAGGAATGCCTCCCAGATGTCTTGGAATTGCCGCAGGTCTTTTTCCATCTCGATTCTCAGATTCGAGCTATGTCTCTCATCTCCCCCTCCGCCGGTCACTTTAGCCCAGAAGCAGGCAAGTGGGCTGATCCTCCTTACCTCCCCATTCAAAACAGCAACCCCGGGCGGAGGCGGCATTTCCACCCGGGGCTTCCAGCCTAGACGACGGCCGTGGCGGTCCCGGCCGTCCTTCCTCCTGAAACGGAGGGAAGAGGAAGGCCTCAACGCCTCCCTCGGGTTTAGTTGTCAAAGAGCAGCGGGTCGGCGGACAGTCCGCCTCCATCTCTGTATACGTAAAAGGGGACCCTCGCGTTTGTTCGTGAAAGCCTGAAGCAGGCTCGAGCGGACGCCCCTCCCGAGCCCACGGAGGCTCTTCCCGAGATCGACACCGGTTACCCCGAGGGCAGGGCATGCCTCGCCCGGTTTCGCGGCCTCCTCGCCCACGGGGTAAGGCGCCTCTCCCGATCTCGTGGCCGACTTGCTCACGGGACGAGGGGCCTCTCCCGATCTTGACGTGGATTCGAGCTCGGGCAGGGTAGGGCCTGCCCAGTTTCGCGGCGACTCTCCCCCAGGCGAGGCCTTTCCCAAGGGTCTCGCGGAGACCTGGAGCGCGGGCGAGGCATGCTCTGCCCGCGCTCGCAGCGGTTCACCGTGAGGAGAGGCCCTGGCCCCAAAGCCTGTACTTGCATATTTCATTTTTAAGTCCTTGGCGATTTCGGCCGGCTCATCCGTATACAGATAGGAAGGGATAAAAGATTCATCCCTTCCAGCAGGAAGGCTGGAAAGGGGTATGCCTCGGCGTGCCATTCCCGGCTCGAGGCGTTCTTTGACAGACGACGTACCGGGGGAACCGCGATGGCGCGCGTCTCCCCCGGCCTTCCTTTTTGCGCCGCGCTCCCCTCTTGCTCACTCCCCAGCGGCTCGGCCATTCCCACAATGGGTCGAGGTCTCACAAGGAGCGCATCCCCTGGGCTGGTAGTCGACGACGCCGCCCCGCTGGTCCAACTCGACCCGGCAGCAGGCCAGGAGGGCATCGCGCAACATATGGCGCGCGCGTTGGACGCGCGATTTCGCTCCGGACAGCGACACCCCCTCGCGCTCGGCGATCTCCCGTTGCGGCAAGCCTTCGAGCTCGGCGAGCGTCAGGGCCCGCCGGTACGGCGCCGGGAGCCCGTCGAGGAGCGGAGCCAGGCACCGCGCCAGCTCCTGCTCGGCCCGCGCCACCTCCCCCTCGTCCTCGCTCGCCAAGTCTACGGGCAGCGGCTCCGACGGCCGCCGTGACCGGTAGTGGTCGACGAGAGCGTTGCGGGCGATCCGGTGCAGCCACGCCCGCAGCTTGCCGGGGTCCTCCAGGGCCTCCATGCGAGCGAAGGCCTTGAGGAGCACGTCGTGCACGATGTCGTCGGCGAGGGCCGGCTCGCCCACGCGGGCGAGGACGAACCGGAAAAGCTCCGCGCGATACGTCTGCCAGGTCCGAGCGTTGCCGCTCTCGGCCAGTGCCTGCATCGACGTCCTCAGCAGCCGCAGGATCCCGAGCCGGAACCGCCGCAGCAGGCGTCCTTCTCGTCCGGTTCGCAGCAGTTGGCGAGCGCGATGGGCTGGGTCTGAAGGGTCATGGTGGGTCTCCTGTTCCGTTTAGAGCTCGCTCCATGCGAGATCTCGCTCTAACAGACGGAGGACCGGCGAAAAGGACGCAAACGGCCAGGGTGTCCCCCTGGACCCAGTGTAAGACAAGCCCTACGATGTGAGGAATGGGTCACCGACTCGGCCGGGACGCGCTCCTCCTCGTCGCGCTGGTCCTCCTCTCGGTCCTTCCCTATGTCCGAGAGATCGGGTTCTACAGCGACGATTGGGCGTTCCTCAGCAGCTTCAGCACCGCGCGGGACACGTCCCTACTCGGGATCTATCGATCGGCCATCTCGCCGGTCACCGCGATGCGGCCGGTCGGCGTGATGTACCTCGCGGGGCTCTACAAGCTCTTCGGTCTGAACCCCTTCGGCTATCACGCGGTGAACGCCGCGGTCCTGGCGGCGGCGGTCGTGCTGCTCTGCCTTGTCCTCAACGAGCTCGGGCTGCGGCGATCGACGAGCTTCGCCGCGGCGGCCGTGTTCGGCACGCTGCCGCACTACTGCACCGACCGCTTCTGGATGTCGGCTCTCCCCATCGTGTTGAGCACGGCGCTGTACCTTCTCAGTCTGTACGCCACCTTGCGCTCGACGCGGGAGCGGGTGGCCTGGGGCTGGAAGGGACTGGCGTGGGCGAGCCTGCTCGGCTGCCTGCTCGCCTACGAGCTCTTCCTGCCTCTCTTCATGGTCAACCTCCTGCTATCGGCGGACCGCCTCCGCCGGATGCGGGCCGCGGGGGCCGGGCCGGGCAGGGGCGCCGTCGCGGTTCTGTTGGGTGGCGACCTGGTAGCCCTGGCGGGGGTGGCCCTGTTCAAGGTGGCGACGACGTCGCGGCTCCATGCGTGGGACGCCTCGTGGCACCTGCCCTGGTTCGCCCGCCTTTTCAAGGACGCGCTGTTCATCAGCTTCGGCCGCTACGGCTGGGAGCTCCCAGGGCGGGCGGCTCAGCTGCTGGCGGACCGGATCGGCGGGACGGACCTCCTCGCCGCGGCCTGTATCGGCCTGCTGGCCGCGGTCTGGCTCTACCGCGCCGAGGCTGTCGAGCCCGGGAGCGCAGCCCGGCGGCATGGCCTCAAGGTGATGGGGGCGGGGCTCGTCGTCTTCTTCCTGGGCTATGCCATCTTCCTGACCAACGCGAACGCCTACATTACGGCGACCGGAATCGCCAACCGCATCGCGATCGCCTCCGCATTGGGCGTGGCCCTGGTCTTCGTGGGAGGCCTCCGCGCCCTGAGCGGCAGCCTTCCCGTAAGCGCCGCCTGGCGGCGCGGCGGCTTCGCGCTGGCGGTCGCCTTCCTGTGTACGGCCGGCTCTCTCGTCAACAGCGCCATCGCCTCGTACTGGATCGCGGCCCACCATGTGGAGCAGGAGGTTCTGGAAGCCATTCGGGAGCGGTTCCCCAGCCTTCCACCCGGGAGCACCCTGATCCTGGACGGGGTCTGTCCTTATCAAGGCCCGGCGGTCGTCTTCGAGTCCAACTGGGATCTGGCGGGAGCGTTGGCGGTGCAGTACGGCGACTACAGCCTGAAAGCCGATGTGGTGACGCCCAACCTCAAGGTCGAGGCCGGCGGGCTCTCCACTCTCCTGTACGGCAGTCACTACAGCCACTATCCCTATGGGGAGCGGCTGCTCGTCTACCACCCGGATCGGAACCAGGTCCACGCCATGACGGACATCAAGGCCGCGCGTGCCTACTTCGAGCGCGACGATCCCGATCGGAGCCGGGGGTGCCCGGCCGGGCGCGCCGGATATGGGGTGCCGATCTTCCGCTGACCGCCCCTACTCCTTGCACCCATAGACCAGCACCGGCGTGCCGACCGGCACCATCTTGGGGAAGCGGTGCGAGGCGAACATGGGGATGCGGATGCAGCCGTGGCTGTCCGGCCAGGGGGGTACGAAGTCGCTGCCGTGGATGGCGATGCCGCCGACGATGTACATGGGGTTGTGCATCTCGCCCAAGGGGCTCTTCCGCCAGCCGGCGTGCTTGGAGTAGACCTCCAGCCGGGCGCAGGGAGTGATCGCCCGCGTCTCGGGGTAGCCGTTCTCGTAAAACCGTTTGCCGCTCCCCGAGGAGATCGGCAGGATGTTCCCCACCTTGCCGTCGTCGTCGACCAGGAAGAGCACCTGCCGCGCGATGTCGACCTCGATGTGCCGCGAGCCGGCCTCGGGGGGGCGGGGGGGGCGCGCCCCCCCCCCCGCGGGCGCCACCCCCCCCCGCCCCGGGCCCC
>JBKKAU010000866.1:0-14622 GCA_046714475.1 Thermoanaerobaculia bacterium | reverse complement strand
TGCTGCGCATCGGCGCTCCGGCCGGGACGTGGCCGCGCGGCGACACGATCCTCAACGTGCCGCTCGCCACGGTCAACTCCGTGGTGCTGATCACGTCCAGCGTCACGATGGTGATGGCCTGGGCGTCGCTCAAGCGCAACGATTTCGGCAAGTTCCGCCTGTTCCAGGCCTTGACGGTGCTGGCCGGGTTCGGGTTCCTGGCCATCAAGTACATCGAGTACTCGGCCAAGTTTCACCATGGCCTGCTGCCGAGCACGAGCACCTTCCTGGCGATCTACTTCACGCTCACCGGCCTCCATGGGCTGCACGTCATCGGGGGCATGGCGATCAACGGCTATCTCTGGGGCCCTGGCTCCAAGCTCTGGAAGACCGATCCCGAGCACTTCACCAACCGGGTGGAGAACTCGGGCCTGTTCTGGCACTTCGTCGACCTGGTCTGGATCTTTCTCTTCCCCATTCTCTACCTGCTCTAGAGATCTCGAGGAGCCTGCCCCATGGGTGACCATACCGATATCGATCGTCAAGTCAGGACGTACATCCTCATCTTTGTCACCTTGATGGCTCTCACCTTCGTCACGGTGGCGATTTCACGGCTCGATCTGCCGGTCCCCGCAGCCGTCACGCTCGCCCTGGTCGTGGCCTCGATCAAGGGAGGGCTCGTCGCGAGCTATTTCATGCACCTGATCTCGGAGCGGAAGCTGATCCATTGGGTGCTCTGGTTCACCGTCTCCTGTTTCATCGCGGTGCTGCTGCTGCCGCTGTGGTCGCATCTCGACCCGATCCAGAACTGATCGCGGTTGGTTTTGCCATGGACCTCAAGAAGTTTCATCTCGTCTTCATCGCCTCCGCGATCGCCTTGGCGTTCCTGGTCGGCATCTGGGTCCTCAGCCATCCGGATCTTTCGGGAGCGTCGCGCTTCCTCGGCGGCTTCGGCGCCTTCGCCGTGGGGGTGGCGCTGATCGTCTACGAGGCCTGGTTCCTCCGTTTTTCGAAGAGGCGGCGATGAGATCATTGAAGTCGTTGCGATCCACACGAAGTCTGGCGGCATCGGCGGTGGCTCTTCTCCTCGCCGTTCTCGGCGCGGCTCCTGCCGCGGCCTGCGATGTCTGCTACGGCGCCGCGAGCAGCAGCTCGCCGCTTGTCAGCGGGGCCCGCCTCGGGGTCTTCCTGCTCCTCGGGATCACCGTGGCGGTGCTCGGCGGCTTTGCCAAGTTCTTCTTCTACCTGCGCAACCGTGCTCGACAGGCCGAGACCGAGCAGATCGCCTCGGAATGGGCCCATTTCCAGCGGAGCTCTTCGACATGATGGACCAGTGGCTTCCCCAGAATGCCGCGGCGCACGGCGCCCAGATCGACAGCGCCCTCAACTGGGTGCACGTGCTGATGGCGATTTTGTTCGTCGGCTGGCTGGCCTTTTTCGTGATCGCTCTCTGGCGTTTCCGCCGGTCGCGGAACCCTGTGGCCAGCCACACGGGCGTGAGAAGTCATGCCTCGTCCTGGCTCGAGGGAGGCGTGGCTCTGGCCGAGGCGATCCTGCTGATCGGCCTGGCGATCCCGCTCTGGGCGGACCGCGTCGACGAGTTTCCGGCGGAAAAGGACTCGACGGTAGTCCGTCTGGTCGCCGAGCAGTTCGCCTGGAATGCCCACTATCCCGGCCCGGACGGCGTCTTCGGCCGCACCGCGATCGAGAAGATCAACCTCCAGAGCAACCCGCTGGGGCTCGACCGGGACGATCCCGCGGGCAAGGACGACGTCACCACGGTCAATCAGCTCTACCTGCCGGTGAACAAGCCGGCGATCGTCCATCTGAGCAGCAAGGACGTGATCCACAGCTTCAACGTCCCCGAGTTCCGCATCAAGCAGGACGCCGTACCGGGGATCAGCATCCCGGTCTGGTGGGTGCCCACCGTCACCACCACCCAGATGCGGCAGAAGCTCGGGAAGCCCGAGTTCGTCTACGAAATCGCCTGCGCCCAGCTTTGCGGCCTCGGCCACGCCACCATGCGCGGCTTCGTAACCGTCCAGGAGCCGGCTGAGTTCCAGTCGTGGATGGATGAGCAGGTCGCGGCAGCGGCGACGAGCGCTGAGGACGACTTCTTCAATTAGGCCCCCTCACCCCCCTGCCCCTCTCCCACCCGCGCGCACGCCCATCCGGGAGAGGGGCCCCAGATGATGATCCATCTCCTCGACGGCACGTACGAGCTGTTTCGCCATTTTTACGGCCGGCGCCGCTTCAACAAGGGCAAGGATGCCCCCTTCGGGGCCGTGACCGGCGTGCTGCATACGGTGCTGGAAATGATCGAGAAGGGGGCGACGCACCTCGGCGTGGCGACCGATCACGTCATCGAGTCCTTCCGCAACCGTCTCTGGCCCGGCTACAAGACGTCGCAGGGCGTCGAGCGCGCGCTCCTCGCGCAATTCCACCCCTTGGAAGAGGCTCTCACCGCCATGGGCGTCGCGGTCTGGCCCATGATCGAGCTGGAGGCGGACGATGCGCTCGCCTCCGCCGCCTGCCTCGCCGCGGCCGACGAAAGCGTGCAGAAGGTCTGTATCTGGACGCCCGACAAGGACCTGGCACAGTGTGTCCGCGGCGACCGGGTGGTCCAGGTCAACCGCCGGGGGAACAAGATCTTCACGGCGGAAGGAGTCCGCGAGAAGTTCGGAGTCGACCCCATCTTGATCCCCGACTTCCTCGGCCTCGTCGGCGACGCCGCGGACGGCTACCCCGGCCTTCCAGGAATCGGCCGCAAGACGGCGGCATTGCTCCTCAACCGCCACGGCCCCCTCGAGAGCTTTCCTCCCAACGAATTGGGGGGCAAGCGCGACCTGGCGCTGCTCTTCAAGGACTTGGCGACGCTCCGGACGGATGCGCCCCTCTTCCGCGACGCCGATGAGCTGCGTTGGCGCGGCCCCACTCCCGCATTTGCCGCGTATGTGGAGCGCCTCGGAGACGCTCGCCTGCTGCAGCGCTGCCTCGGTGCCCCCGTCGCTTAGAGCGTGCTTCGAGAGTCGGATCGACTCTCACGGGACCACGCTTCAGAAACCTCGCGTCCCCGTGCGAGGTCATCGACGCCGGATGGTCCCCAGCCAGAGCGGGCGAGGCTGCTACGGTCAATCTGCCCGCATCTTGCCGAAGATCCTCTCTTGGACCTGCTGGCGTGTCCAGCCGAAATGTTGGGCCACATCCTGCAGAATCGAGGCGAGAGTTCCGACGCGGAGAGGATCGTGGCGCGGGGATGGTGACGTGGTGCTGTCCGGCCTGCTCTGTGGTGAGCCGCAGATGGCTGCCGGTTTGGCGCGTAAGTCGATAGCCGAGTAAGGATGAGCGCCTGAGCCAGGTCCTGGCCCGAGACGTCACGAGGGAGCCTCATACGGCGATGAGCTCCTCGCGCACGATGTGGAGCCGGATCAGCTTCGGCCTCGCTTCTTCCTCGTCGAAATGGCAGAGAACGGCGTCGCGCACCTGGTGCTGAAGCTGTGCGAGGTCGTCCGCTTCCGTGAAGATCGACTCTCCAAGAGCACGGGCGGTATAGCCGCCCTCAGGTGCCTCCTCGACGACAAAGATCAGCTCGTTCATGGCGGGTACTCCTCGGGAACATTGGGGCAGGGGTAGAAGGGGCCATCAGCTCAGGCGGCCTCGTTCTCCCCGATCTGGCGCTCGATCTCATCAGGATGAGCGCGATAGTAGGCCCAGGCGTTGGCCAGGTCCTCGGCTCGCAAGGTTGGATAGGCCCGCAGCAGGTTGGACTCGCTGGTGCTCAAGCGCCGCGCTTGGATCAGCAGCCAGACGGGAATCCTTGTTCGGACAATGCAGGGCTCGCCATCGCAGACCTCCGGGCGACTCTCGATTCCCGGAAAAGAGTCTCCCAGGTCCTGGACGACCCACTGAAGGAGCTGCGCCTTCTCGGCACGGGGCATCCCGGTCAGAAGCTGCTCGGCTTGCTCCAACTTAATCATCAGCACACTATAGCTTGTTCTGCCAAGGGAGCGTGGAGGATGGCCTCTCGTCCGTCTGGTCACGATCCGCCAGGACCTCGTCGCCGAGGCTCAGACTGCCCAAAGAGAGCCGGGGCCGGGGCGGCTTCTTCTAGGCAGGCATCGCCGCCTTGACCGGAACGATGTCGGCGACCGGCCGACCGTTACGGTACACACGGACGGTCTCGCCCTCCTCGACAGCGTCGAAGAAGGCCTTGGCGTGGTTTCTCAACTCGGTCAAGGTGGTTCGCGCATGCCGTGCTACTCCAGAGGAGCTCCTCATTCGCCGATTTCCGACATGAGGTCGTCGACACTTCCTCGCCGAACCTCTCCGCGAGCGAGCTCTCCGTGGGCTTGCTCGATGCTGGTCCCGAGAGACGGACTCCGCGGTGGCGGGAGCTGAGTCGTCCGATCCGAGTTGCACTCTTTTTCTTGGAGGTACCTCACGAGAGCCTCCGGATCATTTCCACACTCGCGGAACAGCTCCTCGCGATGGCGATGCAGCTCTTCGACAATTGGATCATCGCTCATGGGGTTCTCCTCGCAATCCTTCGGGCGTGCATACGCTCAACCTCGAGCGCCCTGCGACGGCCAGCCGGAGTCGATCGTCTGGCCCCTCTTCTTGGACCATAGTATCGCCCTCTCGGAGATGCCCGTGAGCGGTGAGGCATGCCAGAAAGGCGAGACGTCTTTCCTGAGGATCATACCGGAAGGGTCCTCGAAGCGGAGAAGATACAGGCGCAGGTCCGGCGGTACATCGACCAATACGGTTAGGCTGTTGCCGACGACGAGGGGCACTGGCGGCAATACCAGCAAGCCCGAATGAGTACGGTGACGGAGAGCAGAGTGCGTCGAAGGGCGGGGCGCACGCGCTAGAATGGGGCGAGGAAATGGCCCATGGCCTCACGAGACAGCCTTCACCGTCTGGTAGATGACCTTCCCAAGACCGAGATCGCCCGCTCCGAGCGCTTGCTCGCTGTTCTGACAGAGACGGCTGAGCCGCCGCGCTTCACGCTGGAAAACGCCCCCGAAGATGACGAGGGCGAGACGCCCGGAGAGGCAGCGGCGGTGGCCGAAGCCTGGCGAGATCATAAGGAGGGGAAGAGCCTCACCACGGAGGAGGAGTTGAAGCGTGAACTGGGACTCTCGTGAGTCTGCGCATCGACTGGACGGCGCGAGCCCAGCGGGACCTCGCCCATCTCGACCGACCGACCCGCGAACGAATTGTCGCCGCGGTCCTCAGGCTTGCCAAGACCAGCCAAGGTGCAGCGCGATGATGTCTAAGACGAAGTGTCCTAGATCAAGGAAAACGGAGAGCCCGTGAATCTGAATTTAGAAGCCCTGATTGAAGAACACGCCAAGGTCATGGCAGAGCAGATGGTCCTCGCCGCCGATCGGGCCAGGTCGGAAGAGGATATCAGGCATGAGGTAAACAAACTGATCGACGACTTCATCAAGAAGGCGGGTCTGACCGTCACTGGCCGCCATGAATACGGACTAGCCGGCGGGCGCATCGATTCAAGATACGGCGGGGTAGTCATCGAGTACAAAAGCCCGAAGGGCGCGGGGAGGATCACGGAAAACAAGAATTCGCCTGGCTTTCAAGCTGTTATCAAGCAGGTCGTCAAACGTTTCCAGGACCTGCAGGCCGAAGAGCAGGTGGGAATGGAACGCATCCTCGGCATGGGGTGCGATGGCGACACACTCGTTTTCGTTCGTATGCGAGGGGGCAAGGTCGATGTCGAAGACCCGCAGCCTGTAACGCCACACACGGTCGAGCGGCTTCTCCGGGCCATTGTCTCACTGGGTGCGCGCGGGCTTTCCTTCACACCCGAGAACCTGGCGAGCTCCTTCGGCTCGGAAAGCAAGAGCGCCCAAGAGGGTGTTCGCCTGATTCACGACCTGATTCATAGGACGGACAGCCCCAAGGCCGATATTTTCTTCCGCCAGTGGCAGATTTTCTTCGGAGAGGTCTGCGGCTACGATATTCAGAGCCACAACGCAAAGATCAAGAAACTAGCCGACTACTACATGGTTCCCGATGCCAACCCAGCCGAACTTCTCTTCGCCGTCCACACCTATTACGCTGTTTTTATCAAACTGCTTGCCGCCGAGATCGTCGCATCCTTCTCGCCTCTGGGAACCTCGACACTGAAGAAGCTCATCTCCGCTCCCACCTCCACCAAGTTGCGCGAAGAACTGCGGAACCTAGAGCAAGGCGGCATATGGTCGCAACTTGGAATTCACAACTTCCTCGAAGGCGACCTATTCTCGTGGTATCTCGACGCTTGGAACGACGGCTGCGCCCATGCCGTCCGCGCCATGACGCAATCCCTCGACCAGTTCGACCCGACGACTCTCAGCGTCGATCCTGCCGAATCGCGCGACTTGCTCAAACAACTCTACCAGCAACTTTTTCCGAAGTCAGTCCGTCATGACCTCGGCGAATACTACACACCGGATTGGCTCGCCGAACTTACCCTCAACGAACTCGGCTACGACGGCAACCCGGACAAGCGTCTGCTCGACCCCGCCTGCGGCTCTGGCACCTTCCTCGTGATGGCACTCAACCGCGTAAAAGCCTGGTACGACGAACACCGCTACGAGTGCGGCTTCGGAGAGGACGAGCTCCTCCGCAGGATTCTGAGCAACATTGTCGGCTTCGACCTCAATCCCTTGGCCGTCATGGCTGCGCGCACCAATTACCTCATGGCCATCCGTGACCTCCTTCGCCATGCCGGCAGCGTCGAGCTCCCTGTTTATCTCTGCGACTCGATTATGACGCCATCGGAATACGGTGACCTATTCACCGGGAAACTCGGCAACGTGCAGCAACTCAAGACCAGTGTGGGAGACTTCAACATCCCCACAGAGGTTACCGGAAATCGCGACCACATAGGCCCTTATGCCGACACGCTTGAGTTTTGTATCCGGAACAACTATTCACCCGAACAGTTCGTCGAACGCTGCGATGCTGAAGGCATCCCATCGACCGAAGCTGATCTCCACAAGAAACTTTATCGCCATCTTCAGAAATTGGATGCCGACAATAAGAACGGCGTCTGGGCGCGCATCATCAAGAACGCCTTCGCGCCGCTCTTCATTGGAAGAGTTGACTATGTTGCGGGCAATCCGCCTTGGATTAACTGGGAAAGCCTGCCAAATGACTATCGCCAATCCACGGCCCTGCTCTGGCAGAAATACGATCTTTTCCGCCATAAGGGGTACAAGGCAAAGCTTGGAGGCGGAAAAGACGATGTCTCAATCCTTATGACCTACGTAGCTCACGATGCGTTTCTGAGTGAAGGTGGACGGCTGGGATTCGTTATCACGCAGTCCGTATTCAAGACGGTCGGAGGCGGCGAGGGTTTCCGGACATTCGAATATGAAGCAGGTGGACAGAGGTGGTACCTCCCACCCCTCGTCGTTCATGACCTGAGCGATTTTCAACCCTTCGAGGGGGCCTCAAATCGGACGGCGGTCGTCATTCTTGGAAAGCAAAATAGCTCCTTCGGTTATCCGGTTCCATACATAGTATGGAAGAAGACAATACGTGGGAGGATTCATCCTGAGATGGGCTTGGGGGAAGTAAGAGAGGCAACGATTCGCACGAAGCTGGCAGCCCAGCCCGTCCAAAGGCAGGTGAGAACTTCCCCTTGGCTCACTGCTCCGGAAGGCACGCTTTCAGGCATTCAGAAAGTGATCGGATATAGCAAGTATAAAGCCTACGCTGGTTGCTGCACGTGGCTGAACGCCGTCTATTGGATTCGTGTTCTCGAAGAGCGCCCCAACGGCGAGCTGCTGATTGAAAATCTGCATGATGTCGGCAAGATAAAGGTCGCGCATAGGCATGCTGTCATTGAACCTGACATGGTTTACCCTCTCCTGCGCGGGCGTGACGTTCACCGCTGGCACGCCGAGCCATCGGCCTACATTATCCTAGCGAATCGCACGGAAAAATTGGCCGGAATTTCCGAAACCGAGATGAAGCGGCAATATCCCAAGACCTTCGACTACTTAAAGCGATTCGAGGGTGACCCCAAGAAGCCCGTGCGCGGCACGTTTGCGTGGACGCTCCGGTTACCGCCAATATTTTAAGCCTACCGATCCCTTCTATTCCATGTATAATGTCGGGCCGTATACGATGGCCGATTGGAAGGTTGTGTGGAGGGAACAGAGTTCGTTTTTCCAGGCTGCCTTTGTGGGACCTAATTCGGGACGCGCCGTAGTGCCGGACCATAAGCTTATGATGGTTGCGTGTGCATCTCAAGAGGAAGCGGACTTTCTTCTTGCCATGCTCAACTCAAAGCCAAGCCTGTTAGCGATTCACTCCTATGTCATCTCGACATCCACCTCCACGCACGTTCTTGGAAATGTAGCCGTTCCCCAATTCGAGAAGAAGAATAGCGATCATAGAGCGCTGGCCAAGCTCTCACGAAAGTGCCATGTGGCAGCTGCAAGAGACGATACTGACGTCGTAGCTGCCTTGGAGGCGGAGATAGATATCCAGGCAGCGAAGATATGGGGCATTACGGTCGCCGAACTTCACGGCATTCAGGACGCCTTGGCGGAGATGAGCCCCGGAAGGGCGAAAGGCGATACGGATGACGAGGTCGAAGATGAATAGCGGTGCCCAGCGCCGGCGCCCGGCGTGACCGGACCGGTGCAGACAAAGAGCAGCGTGGCCGTGATCAACTTCATCCGATGGAGAAGGACAGGGAATCTACGCGGAGGCCGTCGAGGAAGGGACGAGCACCTGAGCCAGGTTTGGCCCGATACTTCACGAGAGAGCCTCATCCGGCGATGAACTCCTCGCGCACGAAGTGGCGGCAGGTCAGCTTCGGCCTCGCTTCCTCCTTTCGAAATGGCAGAGAAAGGCAGCGTACACCTGATGCTGAAGCTGTGCGAGGTCGTCCGCTTCCGTGAAGGTCGACTCTCCAAAGAGCGCGGGCGGTATAGCCATCCTCAGGCGCTGCCTCTAGGACAAGATCAGCTCTTCTGGCGGGTATTCCTCGGGAACAGGCCTGGCTGGTGTAGGGTGCCACCCATTCCCTCGCGCGCGGCTAACCCGCCCCCGGAGGCCCACTGGAGCCGCGTGCCCCGAACACCTTCGGCGTCGGCATCCGAGCCCGGATCTCCTCGAGCACCGGAGCCGTGACCACCGCGACGCCGTTCTTCTCGCACCAGCTCTCGACCGCCCGTGTCACCATGCCGCGCACGAAGGCCGGGATGCGCTGCATGCGCTCTCTGGCTTCGGGCTCACAGGTCAGGGCGGCGGCGGCGGGCTTGCCGTACTCGACGGCTTCCGGCCGCAGGCGGTCGACGGCGGACTGGAGCGTTCCCGCCTCGTGGGTGCAGAGGGGGTCTTCGGCCATGACGTCGCCGGTCATGCCGTAGGCTCTCGCGCGGCAGCCGCCGCAGAGGCTCTTGAGCTCGCAGGGAGCGCAGCGCCCGCCGAGGTGGTCGCGTTGGCGGATCCGGGTGAAGAGGTCGGAGGTGTCCCAGATCTCGCGCAGGCCGGTCTCTCCCAGGTTTCCCGCGAAAAGCGGCAGATATGGGCAGGGCGTGACGTCTCCGTTCGGGCGGATGCCCAGGTAGTGGGTGCCCGCGGGGCAGCCGCCGGCGCCGCCTCCGAAGCTCTTCGGGAAAGGCGCGGGAGACTCCTCGGAGAGCAGGGTGCGGACGAAGTGCGGGGCGCATTTGGCGTTGACCAGCATCTTCGAGGCCCAGGTCCGCTGAATCCCGGCCAGCTCGCCCAGCACCTGGTCGTACTCGGCCGGGCCGAGGTCGCTCACGAAGGCGCCGCGCCCGCTCGGGACGAGAAAGTAGAGGTTCCAGACCCGGGCGCCCAGCTCGTCGTGGGCGAAGGCGGCGATCTCGGCGAGCTCCTGCCGGTTGTGGGCTCCCACCGTCGTCTGCACGATGAACGGCAGGCCGACGCGGGTCAGGATCTTCGCTCCCTCGACCGTGTTCTCCCAGGCTCCCTTCACCCGCCGGAACCCATCGTGGCGCTCGGGGTCGAGCGCGTCGAGGGAGAGCGCCAAGCCGCGCACGCCCTCGGCTTGAAGAATGCGCGCCAGGTTTTCCGTGATCTTGACGCCGTTCGTCCCGACGACGACCCACAGGTTCTTCGCGACGCCGTAGCGGATGATCTCGACGATGTCGCGCCGGAGGAGCGGCTCGCCGCCGGTCAGGATGGTCACGCACTCGGGCGCGAAGGCGGCGATCTCGTCGATCACCCGGCAGCACTGCTCGGTCGAAAGCTCGCTGCGGTCGGCGAAGGCAGGAGTCTTGACCTTGCCGGGACCGGCGTCGAGATAGCAGTGCTCACAGGCGAGGTTGCAGCGGTAGGTGAGGTTCCAGGAGACCACGTAGGGCCGCGCGAAAGCCGCCGCGGCGTCCGGCATGGAAATCACCTCCGCCACGGCTCACATCCCGAACCGCGAGCGCGCTTCGGCGAGCACCGCTTCGTCGATCAACCGGTGCCCGTTTTCCTTGGCCACCATTTCGATCCCGGCGCGGGCCATCGGGCGCACCATTTCGGGAATCGATTCGAGGCGGGCCAGGGCTCCCGGCGTCCACTCCGGACCGCTCGGCGCGGCAGTTTCCATCGCCGTATGGGGTTGGGTCGTGCCGCCGAGCATGGCGGAGAAGGGGCAGCGGCTGGTCGAGGCCGGAGCCTCTCCCGTTGCCGCCATGCCGGGGTTGGCGATCGCCGCCGCGGCGGCCGGGCCGATGCGCACTCCCAGGGACCGCACCATGTCGGTCTCGTGCTGGTTGGTCAGCATCGCCATCTCGTATCCGCACTCCGGGCACTCGTAGACCACGGAGAGCGAGCCCGGCTCGTTTTCTTCGGTGGCGCGCAGGCGCATCTGAGAGTCGCAGGGGACGCAAAGGAACTTCATGGAACCTCCTCGAGGCGTTCGAACAGGGTGCGGGCGGCCTCGGCGAGCGCCGCGGCGACCGGGCCCGCTTCGGCGACCTCGGTGATCGCGCGGCCGTCATCCGAGAGTGCGGCGAGCTGCGGGTCGAAGGGGATGCGGCCGAGACAGGGCAGGGCCAGCTCGGCGGCCTCACGGTCTTCGGGTAAAAGCGCGGGAAAGAGCGGGCGGACCGCGCCGCAGCCGGCGCAGGCGTAGCCGCTCATGTTCTCGACGTAGCCCAGGAGGCGGTTCGGCAGCGGTGCGAGCGCGCTGATCGAGCGGGCCACCACTCCGCGCGCCAGGGCGGAGGGGATCGAGACCAGCAGCACCGCGGCCTGGGGACCGAGGAAATCGGCGAATTGAGCCGTGCGCTCCGGACCCGGCGGGAGGTCGACCAGAAGCACGTCGAGCGGTCCCCAGTGGACCGCGGCGAGCAGCTCCGCGAGCTTGGCCAGCTCGCGGGTGGCCCTCCACACGTGCGTATGCCGTGGCGACGCGCTCGGCCACGAGAGCGCCTCGCCCTCGACGAGCAGGCTGCCCACCGAGAGGACCTTCAGGCCGTCGCGGCTCACCGGCAGCAGCAGCCCCTCCTCGCCCGGCAGCGGCGGCACGTTGCGCACGCCGTTCAGCATTGCCTGGCTCGGCCCGTTCAGGTCGGCGTCGAGGATGCCCACGCGCTTGCCTGCGGCGGCGAGCATGGCGCCGAGCTGGCGGGTGAGCGTGCTCTTGCCGACGCCGCCCTTGCCCGAGCCCACCGCCATCACGTGGCGGATGTCCGCCATGCGGCGCGCGATCGCCGCTTCGAGATCGGCGATCTGCTCGGCGACGCCCGAGCCGCCGTCGCCTTCGATCTGGGAGTACGTCCTCATCGTCTTTATGGTCTGCCTCGCAGGAGATTATGCGGCCTGCGCCTGGCTGGTGAACAGGAGGTGCTCCTCGCCGCGCTCGAAGCCCAACTCCGCAAGGAGGTCCGGATCCAGCTCTTCGGGGGTTGCCCGCGCGAGGAGGAGGGGGGCGCCGATCTCGTCCAGCACCACCGAGAGGCCGATCCGGCCGAAGGGTCCGGGAGCGGCTCCCGCCGCCCACAGGGTGCCCGCCCCCTCCGAGAGATTCCAGAGCGCCCAGGCCTCGATGCGGTCCGGCGAGTGGAAGGCCAGGCCGGAGAGGCGCTCGCTCTGTTTGGCGAGCGACGGCAGGTCCCGCTGCCAGCAGCGCGGGCCGGCTTCGAGGAGCCCGGCGGCTGCGAGGTCCTCGTAGCTCACCGGCGCCAACGCCTCGCGCGCGCTGCTCGGGGCTCGGCTCGGAGGAACCTGGCGGCGCCAGTCGGTGAGGCGGGTCTCGATTTTCCAGCCGCAGGCGGAGAAGGCGGCGCAGGCCGCCTCGCGATCGGCGGGCACCTCGGCGACCAGCCGCGGCGGGCCGAGGATGGCGAGCTTCTGGCTGAGCGAGGTCAAGAGATGCCTTCCATGCTCCCGGCGGCGATGCTCGGGATGAACCCGCAACGCGTAGACCAGCGTGGCCTCGGGGCGCTTCGCGCCCAGCAGGACGCCCACCGGCTCGCGTCCTTCGAAGGCCACCATACAACTGCTGCACCACAGGTCGAGGTCGCGGATGAGGCGTTTGAAGCCATCGCGGTCGAGCGCTGCCTCGCCCGCGTCCTCCGGGCCCCGGCAGCGCTCGTGGGCCTCGACGAGGAGGCCGATGTCGTCGGTGCGGCAGAAGCGGTAGGCGGTCATCCCTCCAACTGCGGATGGGGACCGGCCCGGCGCGCCTGGAGCGCCGAGGGCGACCCGACTTCGTTGATCGGCGGCTTGCGCTCTTCGAGCGACACGGCGGCGTCGGCTTCGTGGCTCGAGGCTCCGGACGCCGACGTTCCGTTGCCCTCGGGATGGGGGCTGGCGGCCTTCGCCGCCTCCTGGTTCCGGAGCATCTCTTCCATCATCTGCCGCCCGATGGCGATGCCGTCCTCGACCAGGGCGAGGCTGACGGCGTCCACGCCGCGCTCGGAAGCCAGGGCCTCGATGCGGTCCTGCGTGCGGTTGCGCATGAAGCCGGCCGGCACCCGCAGGATGCGCTCCACCGCCTCGCCGTGCCAGGTCCAGGCCGAGAGGAGGGGCACGTTCTTCGGATCCCGCGCGATCAGCCGCTTCTCCCCCTGACCGGGGGCCTCCTGGACCGCCGGAGCCGAGGAGGCTTCCATCTCCGGCGCTTCGTCGACCGAGGACGCGGCGACCGCGTCGCCCGTCGCGGCGATCCCGGAGTCGAGAGGCACGCCGGTCTCCTCCTCGACCACCTGCTGCGCCAGCTCCAGCGTGATGGTGGGGAGCTTGCGCAGCCGCGCGGTCTTTTCGATACGCGCCTTGGCCCGCCGGCGCTTGTAGGCGTCCTTCAGGGTCCACAGGGCGCGCTTCGCGCTCTCGCTCCACTTGAGCTTGCGGCCGTCGTAGGTGACCTCTTCGGTCAGGCCGCCCTCGGCGCGGGCGATGCGTTCGAGCATCTCGCGGTCGATGCGCTCCAGGTCCTGCCCGCCGCAGACGCCGCAGCGCACGGCGTCGGGCTCGCTCGCCGCGACACCGCAGCTCTTGCAGACCGCCACCGGCTGGCGCTCGGCGAGCTCCAGCGCCATGCGCTCCGCGAGCTGGAACGTCAGGTCTCTCGACTGCTTGGGCATGAAGCGGTCCATCGCCTCGTCGATCACCGAGTTGGTGATCACGCTGTGGCCCTTCTCCAGCGCCAGGCGCAGGATGCCGGTGCGCGCGATGCCCTTGACCTGCGGCGGCACGCGCGTCATGCGCTCCTCCGCCTCGGGCGTCCACTTGATGCTCTCCTCGGCGCGCACGTCGATGTCGGGATAGGCGAGCCGGGTCGAGAGCAGGACGTCGCACGGGCAGCGGCGGAGCAGGTTCTCCGTGTTGCTGCCGAGGCCGGTCTCGTCCGCCTCGCTGTGGACGCCGATGCGGCCGACGATCAGCAGCCACGGGTTGGTCTTCCGCACGTGGTCGAGGACCTTCTGGAACGCCTTGCCGTCGAGGAGCGTCTTGGTCACCACCGTGCCGGCGTCGAGCGCCATGCGCTCGGCGACATCGAGGTGCGACTGGTTGATCTGCGCCAGGCCGGTGTCGATGATCTCTTCGTGGAGCTGGTTCTGCTCCTCGAAGCGGAAGACCTTGGAGGCCTTCTCGGAGAGAACGCCGACGATGCCGTGAAAGACCGAGTAGTGCAGGTACGGATCGTAGACCGCGATGATCTCGATCTTCTTGTCGAACTGCCGCGCGAGCTTCATCGCCGTCTGCAGGGCGCCGAACGACTGCGGGCTGCCGTCGATCCCGACCAGGATCGTGTCGCCTTCGGGCTCGTCCTTCTTCGGCAGGTGCTTGACCACCCAGACGTCGCGGTTCGCGGTGCGGGTGACCCGCTCGCAGACCGAGCCGATCTCGCTGTCCTTGACGCGCCCGATGCCGAGCGCGCCCATGACCACGAGGTCGAAGTCGGAGGTCTGGATGTCTTTCACGATCTCGGTGTGATGCTTGCCGTCCATCATTCGCGGCTCGAACGGCAGGCCGCTTTCGCGACAAAGGTTCTGCATCTGATCGAGATAGCTCTCCGAGATGAGCTTCAGGCCCAGGGTGATCAGGCGGTCGTGGAGCTTCCGCTGGGGCTCGAGCTCGTGGTCGTGGAGGTACTCGTCGGGAAGGGTGTATTCGATCTGTTTGAAGCGATAGTCG
>JBKKAU010000865.1:0-6245 GCA_046714475.1 Thermoanaerobaculia bacterium | reverse complement strand
CCGCCGCAGCGAGGAGTACTGGCAGGCGCGCCTGCCGCTGCTGCCGCCCGCCCCGCGGCTCCCCCTGGCCAGGAGCCTCGCCTCTCTGCCGGAGCCGCGTTTCACGCGCCGCGCCGCGCAACGGCCTCTGGAGCCGCTGCGCCGCGGCGCCTCTCAGGTCGGCCTGACGCTGCCCGCGGCCCTGCTCGCCGCCTATGCCGAGACCCTGGCGATCTGGAGCCGGAGCCCGCGCTTCACCTTGAACGTGCCGCGTTTCAACCGGCTCCCCCTCCACCCCCAGGTCGACCGTCTGGTCGGCGAGTTCGCCTCGTTCACCCTGCTGGCCGTGGACGGCTCGGGGGACGACTCCCTGGCGTCGCGCGCGCGCCGGCTGCAGCGCCAGCTCTGGCAGGACCTGGAGCACGGCCGGGTCAGCGGCGTCCGTCTCGTGCGCGAGTTGGCCCGCCTCCAGGAGAGCGGGGCGACGGCCGCCATGCCGGTGGTCTTCACGAGCCTGCTCTTCCCCCAGCCGCCGTCCGAAGCGGCGGAGGATCCGGTGCCGCCCCAGGTCTACGGGGTCACCCAGACGCCGCAGGTCTGGATGGACCTGCAGGTTTCCGAGCGGGCCGGCGACCTCTTCGTCCATCTGGACGCCATCGAGGAGCTCTTCCCCCGCGGCTTCCTGGACGACCTGTTCGGCGCCTTCCTGCGCCTCCTGGACTACCTGGCCGACTCGCCGGAGAGCTGGAGCGACGGGCCGCGCCGGCTGCTGGCGCCGGTCCGTCCGGAGCCGGTGGCGTCCCTCGGCCTCGCCCTGCCGCCGCCCGCGGGCCTGGCCCACGACCGGTTCACGGCCCAGGCCACCCGCTCCCCCGAGCGCGTCGCGGTGCTCTCGGACCGGCGCACCCTGACCTACGGCGAGCTCGACGCGCTGTCGAACCGGCTCGGCCGCCGGCTGCGGCAGGGAGGAGCGCGCCCCGACGCCCTGGTCGCGGTCGTGATGGAGAAAGGCTGGGAACAGTCCGTGGCCGTCCTCGGCACGCTCAAGTCCGGCGCCGCCTATCTGCCGATCGATCCGGAGGTGCCGGCGGAGCGCCTGGCGTACCTCCTGGAGAACGGCGAGGTTCGGCTGGCCCTGACCCAGCCCTGGCTGGACGAACGCCTCGCCTGGCCTGCCGGCGTCGAGCGGCTGGCCGTGACGGACGGCGCCCTCGCCGGGTGCGGCGGGGAGCCCCTGGAGCCGGCGCAGTCGCCCGACGACCTGGTGTACGTCATCTATACGTCCGGCTCCACGGGCTCCCCCAAGGGGGTGATGGTGGCGCATCGCGGCGTGGTCAACGCCCTGGAGGCGACCAACCGCCGCTTCGCGGTGGGACCGGACGACCGCGTCCTGGCGCTCACCGCCCTCCATCACGACATGTCGGTCTACGACCTCTTCGGCCTGCTGGCCGTGGGAGGAGCGCTCGTCCTGCCCGAGCCCGAGCGCCGCCGGGATCCCGGCCACTGGCTGGAGCTCATGGCCCGCCATGGGGTCACGGTCTGGAACACGGTGCCGGCGATGATGGAGATGCTGGCGGAGTACGCCGAGGCGCAAGCCGCGGCCCTCCCGGCCTCGCTGCGGCTCGCCTTCCTCGGCGGCGACTGGATCCCGCTGTCCCTCCCCCGGCGGCTGGCGGAACGGGCGCGGGACCTCAAGGTCGTCAGCGTCGGGGGTCCCACCGAGACCACGCTGTGGAACATCTGGTACCCGGTGGAGCGGCTCGACCCGGCTTGGAAGAGCGTGCCGTACGGCCGGCCGATCGAGCGCAACCGCTACTACGTCCTCAACGAGGACCTCGAGGAGTGCCCCGTCTGGGTGCCGGGCGAGCTCTGCTGCGCCGGCGTCGGCCTGGCCCGGGGCTACTGGCGCGACCCCGCGCGGACCCGCGAGCGGTTCGTGACCCACCCGCGCACCGGCGAACGCCTCTACCGTACCGGCGACATCGGCCGCTGGCTGCCGGACGGCGCCCTCGAGTTCCTGGGGCGCGAAGACTTCCAGGTCCAGATCCGCGGCCACCGCGTCGAGCTCGGGGAGATCGAGTCGGCGCTGGCGTCGCACCCGGCGGTGGGGACGGCGCTGGTCGCGGCGCAAGGCGACGAGAAGGGCGCCCGGCGCCTGGTGGCCTACGTCGTGCGGGCGCGGGAGACGGGAGGCGCCGGTGCGGAGGGTCAGCCCGAGGGGTACGACCCGGCGCAGAGGGAGCCCGGCGCCGTCCCCACGAACCGTCTGGAGTTCAAGCTGCGGCAGCGCGGCGTGCGCCGGGACGCCGGCGGGGAGCGTATCGCCCTGCCGCGCCCCGAGCTCGACGAAGCCGCGCTGCGGGCCCGCATCGCGCGCTGCACCCACCGCACGTTCCTCGACCGGCCCGTCCCCTTCGCGGACCTCGGCGCGCTGCTCTCGAGCTTCGGCCAGATCGAGCTCGACGGCTGGCCCTTTCCCAAGTACCGCTACCCCTCGGGAGGCGGCCTCTACCCGGTCCAGACCTATCTCCACGTCAAGCCGGGCCGCGTCGAAGGGCTCGCCGGGGGCGCCTACTACTACCACCCCCGGGAGCACGCCCTGGTGGCGCTGTCCGGCCCCGGGGAGATCGACCGCGAGGTCCACGTGCCGACCAACCGGGAGATCTTCGACGAGGCGGCCTTCTCGCTGTTCCTGATCGCCGACCTGGACGCCATCGCGCCCTTGTACGGCGACCTGTCGCGGGACTTCTGCCTGCTCGAAGCGGGCTTCATGGGCCAGCTCCTGATGCAGGAGGCGGCCTCTTCCGGCATCGGCCTCTGCCCTGTGGGCAGCCTCGACTTCGCGCCCATCCGGCACCAGTTCGCGCTCGCCGAGAGCCACATCCTGGCGCACAGCCTCCTCGGCGGCGCCGTGGACCCCTCCCGGGTCACGGGCTGGTCGATGCGCCCGGAGGAGCCGGGACGGCGGCCGGCCGCTCCTGCCGCGGGGGACGAGGCGCTGTCGCGCGAGCTGTCGGAGCTCCTCAAGAGCAAGCTGCCCGGGCACATGGTGCCCTCCGCGTTCGTGTTCCTGGAGGCCCTGCCGCTGACCGCCGCGGGCAAGGTGGACCGCAAGTCGCTGCCCGACCCCGGAGCGCTCCGGCCCGTCTCCGGCGCCGCCTACGCCGCGCCGGGGACGGAGATCGAGCTCGCCATCGCCGCGGTCTGGCAGGACCAGATCGGCATCGAAAGGGTGGGGGTCCACGATCACTTCTTCGAGCTCGGCGCCGACTCCGTGCAGGTCGTCAAGGCCCACGGCGAGATCTGCCGGCGGCTCGGCAGGAGCTTCCCGCTGGTCGCGATGTTCCAGTACCCGAGCATCGCCGGGTTGGCGGCCCACCTGGCGGCCGGCGGCGACGGCGACCGGGCCTTCAACGAGCAGCGCGACCGGGCCGGCCGGCGCAGCGAGTCGATGGAGCGGGAGAAGCAGCTGCGGCTGCAGCGCCGGCGCGAGCGCGGGTGGCAGGGGGACTAGCTTGGAAGACCGCGGTTCGCAGGACCTCGCGCGCGCCATCGCCGTGATCGGCATGGCCGGCCGCTTTCCGGGCGCCGGGGACCTGGACGAATTCTGGCGCAACCTCACGGCCGGCGTCGAGTCGATCACCTTCTTCTCCGAGGGGGAGCTGCTCGCGGCGGGCGTCGATCCGGGCCTGCTGCGCCAGCCCGGCTATGTGCCCGCCGCGCCCCTGCTCGAAGGGATCGAGCTGTTCGACGCCCCCTTCTTCGGCTACTCCCCGCGCGAGGCGGAGATCATCGACCCGCAGCAGCGCCTGCTCCTGACCTGCGCCTGGGAGGCCCTGGAGGACGCCGGCTACGTGGGGGAGGCGTACGACGGCCCGATCGGCCTCTACGCCGGCTCCAGCCTCAACACCTACCTGCTCCACAACCTGGCGCCGCGCGGCGACCTGCTGGGGTCGCCGGCCGGGTTCTTCCAGACGCTGATCGCCAACGACAAGGACCACCTGACGACGCGCATCTCCTACAAGCTGGACCTCAAGGGACCGTCCGTCACGGTGCAGACCGCCTGCTCGACCTCCCTGGTCGCGGTCGGCATGGCCTGCCAGAGCCTGCTCGCCGGCGAGTGCGACATGGCCCTGGCCGGCGGCGTCTCGCTGCGCGTGCCGCAGCGCGAGGGCTACCTCTATCAGAAGGGGATGATCGTATCCCCCGACGGCCATTGCCGCCCGTTCGACCGCGCCGGCCAGGGGACGGTCTTCGGCGACGGCGCCGGCATGGTGGTCCTCAAGCGGCTCGAAGAGGCGCTGGCGGACGGCGACCACGTCTACGCCGTCGTCCGCGGCGCGGCGATCAACAACGACGGCTCGCGCAAGGTCGGGTATACCGCCCCGGGGGTGGACGGGCAGGCGGAGGTGATCGCGGAGGCGCTGGCGATCGCCGGCGTCGATCCGCGGACCGTCACCTACGTCGAGGCGCACGGCACCGCCACGGCGCTCGGCGATCCCATCGAGATCGCCGCCCTGACGCAGGCCTTCCGGGCCGGCTCGTCGGAGCGCGGCTTCTGCGCCATCGGCTCGGTGAAATCCAACATCGGCCACCTGCAGGCGGCGGCGGGGATCGCGGGGCTGATCAAAACCGTGCTGGCGCTGTCCCGGGAGCGCATCCCTCCGAGCCTGCACTTCGAGGCGCCCAACCCGGAGATCGACTTCGACGGCACGCCGTTCTACGTCAACACCGCCCTTGCCCCCTGGGAGGCGAACGGGACGCCCCGGCGCGCCGGGGTCAGCTCCTTCGGCATCGGCGGCACCAATGCCCACGTGGTGCTCGAGGAGGCGCCGCCGGCGGAGGTGGAGGAGGCGGCGGCGCCGGCCCGGACGGCCCAGCTCCTGGTGCTGTCGGCGCGGACCCCGGCGGCTCTCGACGCCGCGACGGCGCGGCTGGCGTCCTACCTGGAGCGGCATCCCGAGGCCTGCCTCGCCGACGCGGCGTTCACCCTGCAGACCGGGCGCAAGGCCTTCCCCCACCGGCGGGCCCTGGTCTGCACCGGGGTGGAGGACGCCCTCCGCGCCCTGGCGCCGCCCGATCCGGAGCGCGTTTGGACCTCCAGGACGCCCGGCACGGACGAGCGCCCGGTCGCCTTCCTTTTCCCCGGCCAGGGGACGCAGCACGCGGGCATGGGTGCCGAGCTCTACCGCGGCGAAGCCCTCGTCCGAGCCGAAGTCGACCGCTGTGCCGAGAGCCTGCTGCCGCATCTGGGCTGCGATCTGCGCGGCCTGCTCTACCCGGCGCCGCGGGACGCCGAGGAAGCGGCCGACAGGCTCGGCCAGACCGGTTTCGCGCAGCCCGCCCTGTTCACCGTCGAATATGCCCTCGCCCGGCTCTGGATGGAGTGGGGCGTGCGCCCCCGGGCGATGCTCGGCCACAGCGTCGGCGAGCTGGTGGCGGCCTGCCTGGCCGGGGTGTTCTCCCTGGAAGACGCGCTGGCGCTGGTCGCCGCCCGCGGCCGGCTGATGCAGGCCCTGCCCGCCGGCGCCATGCTCTCGGTGCCGCTCGGCGAGGCCGAGGCGGCGGAGCTCGCCGGCGCCGGCCTCGACCTGGCGGCGGTCAACGGCCCCTCCCAGTGCGTGCTCGCCGGCCCGGCGGCCGTCCTGACCCAGATCGAGAGGGAGCTGAGCGCGGCCGGCCTCGACTGCCGGCGGCTGCAGACCTCGCACGCGTTCCACTCGGCGATGATGCAGCCGGCGGTCGAGCCGTTCGTGGCGGAGGTGCGCAAGGTCCGCCGCTCCCCCTTCCGCATCCCGTTCCTCTCCAACGTCACCGGTACCTGGATCACCCAGGAGCAGGCGGCGGATCCGGAGTACTGGGGGCGTCACCTGCGGGCGACCGTGCGCTTCGGCGCCGGGCTCGGCGAGCTGGCGCGCGACCCGGCCCGCGTCCTCCTGGAGGTCGGCCCGGGACATACCCTCACCCATCTGGCACGGCCCTGCCTGGACCGCGAGGCCGGGCAGAGGGCCTATCCGTCCCTGCCGCGGCGCCGGTCCGAGGACGAGAGGGCGGAGCTGGCCTGGCTGCTCGAGACCCTGGGCAAGCTCTGGCTGCACGGCCTGCCCGTCGACTGGGCCGGCTTCTCGCGAGGCCAGCGGCGCCGGCGGCTGCCGCTGCCCACCTACCCGTTCGAAGGCCAGAGGCACTGGGTCGACGCGGTCCGCCGCCGCGGGGACGGCGACCGGCCGACCGGCGGCGGCGGGGTCTTCGCCCGCGTGTGGCGG
>JBKKAU010000864.1:0-3973 GCA_046714475.1 Thermoanaerobaculia bacterium | reverse complement strand
CCTCGGCGAGCATCAGCCGCCGCGACTCGGCGGCACGGACCGCCTCGGGCAGGGCGGAGAGGTCGACCAGCGGCAGCGGCAGAGCGGCCGGCGGCACGATCACCTGGACCGGCGCGGCAGCCGCGCCGGCGGACAGCCCGGCCATGGCGAACGTGGTGCGCAACGACTCGTGACGGCGCACGATCTCGCCGAAGGCGGCGCGCAGCAGACGCACGTCGAGGTCGCCCTCGAAGCGGGCCGGGAACGGCATGTTGTAGGCGGAGGTGCCCGGCTCCAGGTGATCGAGGAGCCAGAGGCGCTGCTGGGCGAAGGATAGCGGTGGGGGCTCGGTGCTGCTACGTCGGGGGATCCTGGCCGGCTGCGGGCATTCGGCCTTCTTTTTCATCCGCATGACGAGAAGCGCGAGCTTCTCGGGCGAAAGATCGCCAGCACGCTTGAACGCGTCGTCTGACCTCATGTCCCTCTCTCCGATGCCGCGGCGAAGCCGCGGGCTGATAACAACCAAAAAAATTAAGTACTGCCAAAGCAAACCGGTACAGCGACAGCGGGACGTCGAGACTGCCGGAACCGAACGCGAAGAGGTGCAGTCCGGCGGCTGCCGGGGAGCTCCTCCTTCGCTCTGGTCGTTACTGCTGCTGCTTTAGTGCGCTGAAGCCGGTCAAAGGGTGACAACGTCAACTACGATCCAACTCCTGCCACGGCTGGACCAATGCGAGTTGACGAGGTTCACACACCCCGTCTAAGCTCCGGGCACACTGACTCACTCCTGGACTTTATGCTGTGAAGCATAGCGCGATTCCTTCCTCAAAGCCAGCCGCGTTTCTCGCCGAGCCATGAGCTCCCGCAGGATCGAGGTCCCCGCGGACAGCCGCTACTTCGCGGGCCACTTCCCGGGCCACCCGATCCTGCCCGGGATCGCGCACCTGGCGCTGGCGCGGGAGTCCCTGCCCTCCGCCATCGTCGAGGTGCGGACGCTGCGGCTGCGCAAGCCGGTCGGGCCGGGAGACGTCCTGGACCTGAGCCTGGACCTCTCTTCAGAGGATGGGACGGCGCGGTTCGACCTGCGCCGGGGGACGGAGACGGTGAGCCAGGGCTCGGTCCGGGTGGGGGATATAGGGGAGGGGTTTACCCCCTCCCGGGCCCCTTCCCGGGAGTCGAGCCCCGCCCCTGCGCCCGAATTGACCTCGCTGGTCCCCCATGCCCCGCCCGCGCTGCTCGTACGGCAGCTCCTGGAAACCTCTGAAGAGGGCGCGTCCTGCCTCGTCGAGATCCCGGCCGGCAGCCCGTTCGCCGCGGACGGCCTTGCCCCCGCCTTCGTGGGCCTGGAGGCCGCGGCGCAGACCGCGGCGGTGCTGGAGGCGCTGCAGCGGCGCGACGCCCCGGGGCCGCGGCTGGGGTACCTGGTGGGGATCCGCGACGCCCGCTTCGCCCACCCTGGGTTGCCGGTGGCCCATCCGTTGCGCGCCACCGTCCGCCTCACGGGCAGCGCTCCCCCGCTGTCCGTCTACGAGGCCACGGTCGAGCTGGACGGCTCCCCGGTCGTCACCGGCACGATCAGCACCTACATCGCCGCTCCCTGAGACGAGGGGGAGGCGTCCCCTCGCGAGGGGAGCACCCGCTAAGGGTTCGCGGCGTCGTGGCGGAAGATCCGGCCGCCCTTCATCACGAAACGGACCTTCTCCGTCGCCTGGATATCGGCGAGCGGATCGCCGGGGACGGCGATGACGTCGGCCTCCTTGCCGGGCTCGAGCGTGCCGATCGTCTTCGCGAGACCGAGCAGCTCGGCGGCGTTCGAGGTGGCGGTGCGCAGCGCGGCCGCGGGGCTCATGCCATGGTCGACCAGCAGCTTGAACTCCTGGGCGTTCAAGCCGTGCGGGCTCACCGCCGAGTCGGTGCCGAAGGCGATCCTGACCCCCATGCGCAACGCCTTGCGGAAGGTGTCCGAGCGCGCCGCCACCGCCTGGCGGGCCTTCTCCGCGATCTCCGGCGGGTAGTTGCGCACCGCCGCCTTGCCGGCCACGTACTCGCCGGCGAGCAGCGTCGGCACCAGCCAGGTGCCGCGCTCCTTCATCATCCGCAGCGCCTCGTCGTCGAGGAAAGAGCCGTGCTCGATCGAGTCGATGCCGGCGCGGATCGCCACCTTGGCCCCCTCCGCGCCGTGGGCGTGGGCGGCCGTCTTCTTGCGCAGCCGGTGCGCCTCGTCGACGATGGCGTTCATCTCCTCCTGGGTGATCTGCGGCGTGTCGACCTCGTCGCCCAGCGAGAGCACCCCGCCGGTGGCGCAGACCTTGATCACGTCGGCGCCGTACTTGACCTGAAACCGCACCGAGTCGCGGAACTGGTCGGCGCCGCTGGCGATGCCGTCCAGGGGGCCGGTCTCGGAGCCGAAGCGGTTGTAGGGGAACCCGGTCTCGTCGCAGTGGCCGCCGCGCGCCCCCAGGCTGTGGACGGCGGCCAGGATGCGCGGCCCCGGCACCACGCCGTCGCGGATGGCGTTGCGGAGGCCGACGTCGACATACTCCCCCGCCCCGACGTCGCGCACCGTGGTGAACCCCGCCATCAGGGTCTTGCGGGCGTACTCCGTGCTGCGGATCGCGCTCTCGGGCACGGTCCGCCGCAGGTTGTCGATCACCCCCTGCGTCCAGTTGTCCGTGGACTCTCCCGTAATGTGGGTATGGGCGTCGATCAGCCCGGGGAGCAGCGTCGCGTCGCCGAGGTCGACGACGCGGGCTCCGGCGGGGACGGCGAGCCCGGAGCCGACGGCGCGGATGCGGCTCCCCTCGATGATGACCACCCCATTTCGCACCAGGGTCTCCCCCTTGCCGTCGAAGAGCCGTGCCGCCTTGAGCACGACGACCTCGGGAGCCGTTCCGTTCACACCGGAAGGAGCCTCCTGGGCGGACAGCAGGACGGGGAGGACGGACAGGACCAGCGAAAGGACGCGCAATCTCATACCGGCACCTCCAAGGAGTCGAGAGAGCCGCATCCTACCAGAGCGCAAACTCCCCCCTTGCATTGAGGCGTAATTAGGGCGTAATATCCGGAAACGTCAGAAACGCGAATGGAGTAAATAAAACAGGAGGATCATTCCAATGCGCAACGCTTTCGATGCCGCCTTCCTCGACCTGCTCGACCAGAGGGACGAGCCGGTCAATGCCGCCGAGGCCGAAGCGGCGGGTCCCTGGCACGTGATCGCCGCGCCCGGAGGAGGTTGGGCCGTGGTGGCCGACGGGGAGAGTCTGGAAGAGGGGGACGAGCCCACCGCGGTGCTGCGCGACCGCGACCTCGCCCTGCTGGTCGCGGCCGTGCTGCCCGGCACCGGCCGGGAGCCGCTGATCCGGCTCGGCAAGGACGCGGAGCCCGGCGGTTATCCGCTCCTGGGAGGGGGAGAGGCGCTGGGGCACCTGCGGCTGTTCAACGAGAACCTCGCCGCGGCCTTGAACGTCCTGGAGCTGCTGCGGCGCTCGCCCCTGGGCCTCGCCCGTCTGCTCGCCGCCGCCGGCGGCCTGGCCCTGACCCGGACCGGCAAGATCCTCCGCCGCGAGGCGCTGGAAGGGGAAGCCGGCTAGGAGCCGGCAGCGGGCGGGACCGGGGTGAACGCCGGCGCCTCTTCGGCCATCGGCCGGCTCCGGGACCCGTCCTGCCCGACCAGGATCCAGCCGGCCGCGATGACGAGCAGCATGAGCAGGACCGTGGCGGCGAACAGCAGGAGGGCGTACCAGCGGTCGCCCGCTTCGTCCTCTTCGGATTCGGAACCGAACGCGATCTTGGGCTTGGGCGACCGGACCGGCTGAGAGCGCCGGGCGGGCCGCGTCCTTTCGATCGCCGCCACCTCTCCCGTGGACCGGCGGGGTCCCGGGACCGCGACGGGTCCCTGGACGGCTGCGCGGCTGGCTTCGCGCAGGGCGTCGGCCATCTCGGCGGCGCTCGCGAAACGGGCCGCCGGAGCCGGGAACGTCGCCCGCGCCAAGAC
>JBKKAU010000863.1:0-1220 GCA_046714475.1 Thermoanaerobaculia bacterium | reverse complement strand
CTTGACGTCGCGGTGGACGATCCCGCGCTCGTGCGCGGCGGCGAGCGCGGCGGCGACCTGGGCGGCGATGTCCGCGGCTTCGGCGGGCGGCAGCGGGCCGCGGTCGATCCTGTCGCGCAGCGTCTCGCCCTCGCAGAAGGCCATGGCGAGGAAGAGCCGGCCGTCCGCGGTCTCGCCGAAGTCGTAGAGGGCGCAGACGTTGGGATGGTCGAGGGACGAGGCCGCCTTGGCCTCGCGGGTGAACCGCCGCCGGTCCGATTCGCCAGCGCGCTGCGGCGACAGGACCTTCAGGGCCACCAGGCGGTCGAGCCGGGTGTCCCGGGCCTTGTAGACCAGGCCCATGCCGCCGCTCCCCAGGGGCTCGAGGATCTCGTAGTGGGAGACGGTGGTGCCGATCAACGAAGGCTGCTCCTGGGTCCGGCGGGTTCGGGACCGGGCGGCGGCGGTTCCAGCGGACAACTTATGCTCGAAAGTGTATCAGATGGAGGGAGGCCCCTCAGCCCTGCGCGCTCAGGTCCGGCTCGCCGCAGCGGGCGAGGATGTCGGCGCGGGCGGCGTCGCGGAGGCGGACGGCGGCCTCCCAGTCGCTGCCCTGGGGGTGGATCGGCGGACCGATCTCGACGGCGGCGGCGCCCCGGCGCGGGAAGAAGACGTCGCCCCGGAGCAGCGAACGGGTGCCGCGGATCGTGACCGGCACGACCGGCGCCCCGGCCTCGGCGGCCACGGCGAAAGCCCCGAGCCGGAACGGCAGCAGGCCGGGATAGCGGTGGAAGGTCCCCTCCGGGAAGACCACCAGCGACTCGCCGGCGCGGACCTGCTCCAGGACCTTCCGCGTCTCCTCCGTCCCCTGGGAGGGGTCGAAGCGCTCGACGAAAACCGTGCCGAGCCGCCGCAGGAAGACGCGGCTGGCGACGTGGCCCTTGAGCTCCCGCTTGACCACGTAGGCGTAGTTGGGGGGCAGCAGCCCGGTCAGGACATAGCCGTCGAGATAGCTCTGGTGGTTGGAGACCAGGATCCGCGGACCCGGCCCGGCGAGGTGCTCGAGGCCCTGGACCGTGAACGGCGTGCCGGCGAGCCGGGCCAACACGCGGGCGGTGCCGCGGGCGAGCCGACGCCGGCGTCCGCTCCCGGGCAGGAGCGCCATGGCCGTCCAGAGCGGCAGGGCCGCGAGGGCGAGGAGGAGGAAGACCCGGCCGGCGTAGAGCGCCTCGCCGGCGGTC
>JBKKAU010000862.1:0-14335 GCA_046714475.1 Thermoanaerobaculia bacterium | reverse complement strand
CCGGGCCATGGGGGTGCCTCCTTTCTTGTTCTCGACCAACAAGAGGAAAGCACGTATCCATGGCCCTTTGCAAGCACCTCCGGCCGCAAAAAGAGCCTCTTAAGCGATCACGGATGCCGGCATCTGCGGTGGCCAGCCTGTGATACGGGGGACACGCGTACTCGTGCGTGTCATCCTCGGCTATCTCGCTCATGGGGAGCCGATCGACATCATTCTGCGTGAGTTCCCAAGCCTGACGGAAGACGACGTACGGGCGGTCATCTCGTTTGCTGCGGCCTCGGCGAGCGAGGATCTCCCCGCACCGCCGGTGCCGCAGCCGGTCGAGGTTGCATGAGGCTCAAACTGGACGAGAATATCGCCGCTTCAGCAGCAGCCAGGCTCGCGGCACTCGGACACGACGTCCACACCGTAATCGAGGAGGGCCTGAGCGGGCATGTTGATGGTGAGGTTTGGAAAGCCGCGCAAGCCGAAAGCCGCTTCCTGGTCACTCAGGATCTCGATTTCTCGGATAAACGCCGCTTCGCCCCCGGAGATCATGCAGGGATCTTGGTCATTCGGTTACCGGACACCGAGCAGTGGCGCGTCTCCGACTATCTTGCTGCCTGGTTCTCCACGCCCGAAGCGGACAGTTGGGAGCGGTGCTTCGTGGTCGCCACTCCCAATAAAGTGCGGGTGCGCCGACCGCCCACTCCATAACTACACTCGTTTCCTTGAAGCAGAAGCCCTGCCCGAAAAAGTACCGCCTGTTCCTCGGTAAACCGCTCTCACGGTATTCTCCAAGCCGACGTATCTCAGCGGTATAACAGCTGTTTCGTAATCAGCAGGTCGCCGGTTCAATCCCGGCCGTCGGCTCCAAGATAAACCCTCTGATTTAGCCACTTACGCACTGGCCCAGCCAAGAAAAAGCGGCGCATAGGTACTACATCGCCGAAGGTGCCACGGAAGGTACTACGCCAACACACTCCTTGGCGACTCAACTAAGCGGCCCGAGCAAGTACCAGGCTCTCCAGAAGATCGAGGCGGACGATCTCCTTCCTCCTCGTACCCTCGCCGCCATCCGGATCATCCTCCGGACCGGCTGCCGCCCACATGAGATCCTGTCGGCCGAGCTCGCCTGGGTTCAGCCCGCGCTCCTCCTTCACCCAGACTTTGACCTCGAGACTTGGCCGATCCCGAGGTCGTCGGCTCAGCCGCCATGGCGACGGCAATGGGCGGTGTAGATGACGATGCGCGTGCGGGCTCCGTCACGGCCGTGCGGCAGGCTCTCGGTCGATATCGAGGGACGTCGAGAGGTCTCGGTGCGCGTCGATCTGCGCCTTCAGATCGGCGATCTTCTGCTCCGCGGAGGCAATGGCATCGGCGCCGGCGATAAAGCGGCGCGGCGGCGGCTCTTGGCCCGCAATGGTGATGAGCGCTCGCGCGAGCTTCGCCGGGTCGCCAGATTGCTGGCCATTCTGGGCTTTCCAGAACTCGAGCTGCTTCGCTCTGCGCTCGTGATAGTCCTCGATGGACAGCTCTGCATAGTTCGTCGATTGCTCCGTGAGGAGCTCCGTGCGGAAGTACCCTGGGTTGACGATGGTAGTGGTGATGCCGAACGGCGCGACCTCGGCGTGCAGCGACTTGGCCACACGGTCGCTGTCCCGGCCCGAGGCCACAACCGCGTGGCCGGCCGCCAGGGCGGCCTTGGCGAAGTCGACGCCCATGCCACGGCCGGCGCCAGTGATAAACCAAATCTTCCTGTTACTCATGGCATCTCCTTACATCCGCTGCTCTTTCAAGCAACTGGTTACTGTGTGGTCAACACCGCTCCGGCGGCGTCCTCCGGGTTCCGTGCTCCGTCTCGGGGGGGCGTCCGGAAGGCGCCGACACGGCCTCACGCATAAGCTCGGCATCTCGACGCGGTGGCTGACCGAAGAGCCGCAGGTACTCGCGGCTGAACTGTGATGCGCTCGCGTACCCCACTTCGTAGGCGACCTCTTCCGCGCTTGCTCCAGACAGCAGGAGGCGACGAGCCTCCTGCAGCCGCAGGCGCTTCTGGTACTGGATCGGGCTCATCGCCGCGACGGCCTTGAAGTGGCTGTGAAGCGCCGAGGGGCTCATGTGGACCCGCTTCGCGAGTGCCTCGATCTGTAGCGGTTCCGCGAAGTGCTCCTTGATCCAGGCGATCGCCCCCGAAACCCGGTGAAGCCGGCCGTCTCCGATCGCGATCTGGGCCAGACGTCCGAACTGTTCGCTCTGCAGCAGCCGGTAGTGGAGCTCCCGCAGGATGAGCGGCGCCAGAACCGAGATGTCCTGGGGCGCATCGAGGAGCAGCACCAATCGGAGGAACCCGTCAAGGAGTGGCGCCTGAAGAGGGCTTACATAGAGGGCTCGTCCATCGTGATCGTCGCGGGGTGCCTGCTGCCCGGTCTCCACGATTAGCGCCGCGAGCTCGCGGGGGTCCACGGTGAGCGTCATGCAGAGGTACGGCTCTTCCGGACTCGCCTCCATGACATATCCGACGGCAGGAAGATCCACCGAAACCGCGAGGTACTGTGACCGGTCGTAGACGTACGTCTCGTCGCCGACTGTCACTTGCTTTCGGCCCTGCACGACCACGTACACCGCCGGCTCCTGGAGGACCGGCGCCGGTTCGGTAGGGTGGGAAAACCGATACAGCTTCAATTCCGGGATCGCCGTCTCGTGCCGCCCATCCGAGCCCGTCCGGCGCTCGAGGAGCCTTGCGAGCTCACCCCGTAGCACCTCAACGCGTACGGTCTCCGGATCGCGTTGCGCTGCCGAATTTGGTTTACTGGAGCTCATTGTCATGGCTGCGCCTCGCTGCTAGGTGGATCATCTGACTGGACAATACACGACCTCTGACAGTTCCTCCAGAGACGTGCAGGAATAGGCAAGAGGTTCCGAGGATTGGGCAGGTACAACACAGGCGGAGACGAGTACTATCTCACCATGCCAGCGACCAGCCTGGCGTAACAGACAGAAGGAGTTGAAGCATGAGCGAGATCGTTACCGGGCTTAGTCGCCGTAAACTACTGATGAGCGGATCAGTTCTGACTGCCGCCTTGTTGCTTTCCGGAATTACCGCCGACGCTGCGAAGCCAAGCTCACAGAACGGAAATGTCAAAATGAAAGGTGTCGAGTTCAAGAACAGCGCCATAACAATGTCGGGCAACGTCTATTTTCCCCAGGGATTCAGCGAGAAGAGCAAATATGCGGCGATCGTCGTCGTTCATCCCGGCGGCGGCGTTAAGGAACAGACGGCGGGCCTGTATGCGCAGAAGCTGGCGGAGCAAGGGTTTGTCACCCTGGCGTTCGACGCGTCACATCAAGGTGCAAGCGGAGGCGAGCCGCGGTTCCTTGATGACCCGATGAAGCGAGTCGGAGACATCTACAGCGCCGTGGATTACCTAACCTCGCTTCCTTACGTGGACGCGAATCGCATCGGCGCCGTGGGTATCTGCGCCGGCAGCGGGGCCACGGTCAAGGCCGCGTCGACCGAGCGCCGCATCAAGGCCATCGGAACCGTGAGCGCGGTGGACGTTGGCGCTGCTACCCGGAAGGGGTGGGACGGCAAGGGCTCGGAATCCGATCAGCTGGCGACGCTTGAGGCGGTCGCCAAGCAGCGCACAGCCGAAGCCGCCGGAGCCGCGCCGGTATATGTCCCTTATGTGCCGCAGGTCGGTGATACCAGCGCGCCCCGCGACTTGCAGGAGGCGGCCGACTACTACCTGACGCCCCGCGGCCAGCATCCGAACGCCCCCAACAAGATGCTGTTGACCAGCGTCAGCAACATGGTGTCGTTCACGGGATTCGACCGGGTGGATACACTGCTGACGCAGCCCCTCCTGGTGGTCGCCGGCAGCAAGGCGGGCTCGCTTTGGCATAGTCAGGAACTGCACGCCAAAGCAGCGGGCGCGAAGGAACTGGTCGTCATCGACGGTGCCACGCATATGGACCTGTACGATGGCGAGGGCGCGGCTCTCGCGATGAACAAGCTGTCGCCGTTCTTCAAGCGCAATCTCTGAACTCTCACGGAGGGGATAGGTGCCGCCAATCGACGCCGGCCGCGCTCATCGCGGACCGGCACCTTTCCCCCCTCTCGAACTGAGCCGCCGTCGTGGACGGCAACCTCCCCCATCGCTGGCGCAATCGCCCCCGCTCCTGCGAGCCCCCGTGCCCTAGTCATCAGCCGTCATCGCGCCGTCAGTCGCCCAGGATCAGGAACCCATACTTGCGGAAGATCGAAATCGCCTTGGGCGATTCCAGATAAGCAAGGAGCTTCCGTGCCGCCTCCCGCCGCTCGGATCTGGCCAGGACGGCGAACGGATAGGAGATCACCGGCCCTTCAGCCCGCGGCACCTCATAGGCGACGCGCACCCGCTTCGCGATCTGCGCGTCCGTTTTGTAGACGATGCCCGCATCGGCATTGCCCGCCTCGACCGCGGCCAAGGCCGCACGGACATTTTCCGTCGGCACCACCCGATCGATGACCTTGCTCCAGACTCCCTGCTGCCGGAGATACTGCTTGGCGTAGATACCGGCGGGAACCGTCTGCGGCTCGGCAAGAGCGAGGATCCGGACCGAAGAGCCGGCAAGGTCTTTGGCCCCTGCAATCTTCAAGGTTGAATCGTCCGCCACCACGATCACCAGAGTGTTCGACAGGACGCTCTTGCGCGTCCCCGGCACGAGGAGCTTTTTCTTCTCCAAGCTGTTCATCTTTGCCTCGTCGGCCGACAGGAACAGATCTGCCGGAGCTCCTTCTTCAATTTGACGCGCCAGCGTGCTCGAGGCCCCGAGGTTGAGAACGAGCCGCTCTCCCCCTTCTTTCTCGTACTCCGCGGAGATTTCCTTTAAAGCATCCGTGAGGCTGGCGGCGGCGAAGACGTTCAGCTCGGCGGCCCGGCCGTACGCGGGAAACAGGAGGACAAAAAACAAGAGACTCGTCAACATTCTTTTCATGGCCGCTACTCAACACCGATCATCACATCAGAAGCTTTGATGACGGCGTAGATTTCCTTGCCTTCTTCCAAGCCTAGATTCTCTGCACTGCTCTTCGTGATAATGGACACAACCTGCGCTCCGCCATCCAACTCCACAACGACCTCCGTGTTCACCGCTCCCGGCTTGAGCTCTTTTACACGGCCTTTCAAGACGTTGCGTGCGCTGATCTTCATAGCCACAACCTTTCTTCAAATTGGTAGCGACAACCTCACGGAGCAGGTCACCTGATACTGCCGATTTTGAGATCTCGCACCTGGCGTACCCAGCGCGCCGCCCGCTTCTCCCCGGGAACGACGATGCGAAGTGGACCCTCGTCCGCGGATAAGGGCTTTCCGTCGCGCCTGTCGACCAGCAGTACCTCCCGGTCGGTGAAGGCGCTGTCAAGCTCCGCCAGGGTGAAGATGACCTGATAGCCGTCCCTGGCGTCGACCAACAGGTACTTGACGAGTTGTTTGCCCCGCAGGCTCTCGCCCGTCGGGATGCCAGCCATCTTGAGCACCTCGCTCAACGCGACTCCCTCGAAGGCCGCGTCCTTCCCATGATCAGCAGCGCGCACGCTCCGGCGAGGAAGGCGAGAGAGATCCGATGCCGTGAGTTGGAGAGGGCGTTCAACTTCCCCAGAGACGGTCAGGAGGATGAGCTCAGAAGGATTCTCCTGGGCGTAGGCCCCCCAGGAAAACAGCAGCACCAACAGAGCGATAAGGAACGGACAACAGTACGATCGGTTCATCGGCACAGCCTACCATGGGCCCCTTCCTCGACGGCGGGTCTACTCGGGCCGGGCGAGGCCCTGGAGCTCCCCCAGGAGCTGCGCCACCGCTGGACGTAGCGGGCTGGCCGTCCTCCCCGCCGCCGATCCAACGGACTCTTCCGGACCAGCACCGGCTCCAGGCGATCCACCTGGTCCCTAGCGCCCGGTGGTAAGATGAGCACCGGCCAGGAGGGCGGAGATTGTCCACCCGGGCTGGTCGTTCAGGAGATCTCACCATGGCAACACACCAGATCAAAGTGATGATCCCGGAGGATCGGCGCCTCGTCGTCGAGGTTCCTGAGACCATCCGTTCGGGGCCCGCGACGCTGATTCTCGTGACCCCCTCCGAAGGCCCGGTCGAAGCCCAAGAGGTGCCGGAGAGCGCAAGAATCGAAGCGCGGAACCGCTGGAAGACGGCGAGGACCGAGTTGGCCCGGGATCCACGCCCCTTCCGCCAGCTCTCTCCGGAAGAGCGGCGCGACCGGTTGCGCCGGCTGCAAGGAATCGGCCGTGGTCTCCTCTCTTCAAGCGAGGAGTTCGCACGCCGAAAGGCCGAAGAGATCGAGATTGAGGAGAGGAAGCTTGCCCGCTGAGGAGATCTACGTCTTTGACGCCTGCGCCGTGGTAGCGCTCCTGCAAGCCGAAGAAGGTACGTCCGTGGTAAGCGGCCTCCTGGAAGAGAACCATCGCTGTCTCGTCCACGCAATCAATGCCTGCGAGATCTACTACGATCTTTTTCGCCGTGACGGCGAAGAGACCGCCGACGGGGTGAGGGAGGTTCTCGAAGGTTACGGCTTCGAGATGGTGGAGGACCTACCTTTCTCTCTGTGGAAGACCGCCGGCAAGCTCAAAGGGACTTGGAAACGGATTTCCCTGGCCGACTGTTTTGCCTTGGCGCTTGCGCTGGAAACATCGGCTACGTTGGTGACGAGCGATCATCACGAGATGGATTCCCTGGCACAGGCAGGAGTCTGTCCCATTCGTTTTATCAGGTAGGGCTTGGCTCGTCGCCGGAGCCCGGCAAGAGAGGGCACGGCTGCGAGCGGCTGGAAGACGTTTCAAGGATTGAACCTACACCGCCTCGCCAACCACCCTCTCGGCTTCCTTCGCCCGGATATCGCCGGAGAGGAGCTTGGGAAGGAGAGTATCGCGAAGGTCGGCGAGGGTCCTGGGCGTTCTGATGCAGATCGCCGGCTTGTGCTATCTGACGAACAGCTTCACGCTGCTTCTGGCCCCGGCCGTCGCAGACCGGATGTTCCCGGCTTTGCCCAGTAGAATCGATTCTTTTCGAGATTTGAACGGCAATGGAAGAGCACGAAATCGTATCCTTCGTGAGAGGCCACATCGAGCCTCTCAGCGCGCCTCTGGGAGACCCGCGCCTAAGCCAGATCTTCCGGTGTGCAGCCTACCTTAAGGATGGGAGCCATCTCCCTTGTCTCGTCATCGCAAGCCGGCCTGTCTACCATGCCAGCGCGCAACGGCTCCAAGAGAACGGGGTTCTGCACCGGAGCCGGAATCGACTAACCTCGCGGCTGCGCAGACTCTTCTTCGGCGAGGGGTCCGCGGCCTCCGATGTTCTTGACGATCCTGCCGAGAGGGACGTGCAGGTCGCCGCCGGTGACATCGACAGATTGGAAACGAGCCGCTATGCGCTACCGGTGGCATGCCTCGCGAGCCTCCAGAGCGAGACGAGCATGGGATTCACTGAGTTCGCAGTCAGGATGTCCGACGGAGAACGCTTCTTCTTCGGGACTCCATGGAACCTGGAGTTCTTCGACATGCCTCCCGGCTATTCGGGCCAGGATGCCGTCAGCGCCGCTACCCAAGGCGGTCTGCCAGGCCCACTCTACAGGCCACTTCCGTTCCTGATGTGCCTCGTCGATGGCCTGTGATCGCAGAGAGACCGGCGGCTCAGCCGCGGTGGTGACGGCAACCTCCCCCCGCAGCTTGCCTCCGGTCGAGTAGCCAGGGGAGCTTACGCTCCCCCAGCTCTCACAGAACCGGACTTGTGGGCCCACGTCCGGCTCTTCGGGACACCGACGTTCAGGACCGCTCCTGTAGTTCGGTGCCGGTGTTGCCACCCGCAGCTATCCCAGATCCAGGGTCAGCTGGATCGGGCCGATGATGGACTGGTCACGCAGCGCCCGCCAACGCTCCTTCAAGGACAGCAAGTGGCGTTTGCGGAAGTAGGCGCCTGACAAGGCCTTGTTGACGGGGCGGGTCAGAGACAGCGCCCACCAGGACTTGTTCTGGCGGTACACGACCATCCCGGCGGTTGAGGCCTTGGCTCCCAGTCGGCTGAGGCGCCGGACGATCGTTCTCCCGGCGCTTCCAATGTTTGAGCACGAGGGCTCGCAGGCGTCTCCTAATATGAGCATCCAGCCCGTGGAGCGTCTGCTCCTCGGCTTCCGTAAGAACCTGGAAGAATCCGAGCCAGCCCCGCACCAGTTGCGCGGCGTAAGCTCTCGAATCTTCGCGTCGACCCGGCCGGAAAGGGGAATGATCAAAAAGACGCTTTGGGTTACTCACAAGTCCTTGAGCGTCCTTGCTGTCCGTTTCGTCCTACAGCCTTCTTGGACCTATAATTCCAGCCATGCTCCCCCGAGCAAGGGATCTCCGTAAACTCTGGTTCGAGTGGCCGGAGTCCCTCTACGGCCGGTTCAACTTCCAACGGGATGAGCATATCGATGAGCTGGTAAGACTGTTGTTGGACAACGGCCTCCCCTCGGTCCTGGTGCTTGGAGGAGAGCCGGGAATTGGCCGCAGCTTCCTTTGCGATGCGGCTGCCCAAAGAGCGCGCGACCAGGGACACAAGATCGCCGTGTGGCATCTGAGCCTCGATGGCTTCGAACCGGATATCCAGAATCCTCTCACTCACTACCTTAGCCACCTGATCGAACAGGAGGAGCGCCAACGGGAAGCGGCGCGGGACAAGGCTAAGGGGGCGGTGAAGTCGGTAGCGAAGACGCTGAGCACGCTCGATCTGGTCGGCCAGGCTTCCGAGATGGCCGCCTCGCTCCTCTCCCTCCTCTGGCAGTTCGAAGACCCTCTGGAGCGCTTCACAAACCTGCTGAGTCAGCCCCCGCGTGGAAGCGGCCCGCCGCCGCGCGACGATCCCGACACGTTGCACCGCTTCCTCGCCGAGTTGACCCGGGACCGTACGCTGCTGGTGCACGTAACCGATGGCCCGCAACTGACCAGCAACCTTCGTCGCTGGCTCATCCGCGAGGCGGAACGAGCACCCGAGCGCCTGCTGCTGGTGATTTCCTGCCCGCTGGACCAAGCGACGGAGCGAGCCGCGCCCGAGGCTCGCTCCAAACCCAAGCGCTTCGACGTGTTGCCCCTCGACGCAGCCGAGCTGCGCGACCTACTCGACCGGCGGTTCGATCCCAATAAGCTCCCCAACGACTTGGTGGCGGCGCTGATGCGCCGCTGCCACGGACGTCCGGCGGCGGTAGCGAACCAACTGGCAGATCTCATGGAGGCTGAACTCCTGGTCTCTGAGGGTGAAACGTGGCGGCTGCCGCCAGCGGGCCTAAAGGATCCTCGACTTGTGGATGCCTTCTCCCGCAGCCTGTTTGAGGAGGTAGACAAGCAGCTTGTTACATTGGGCGAAGAAAAACCCGCGCTCGCCCGAGTGCTCCGCGACCTCCTGTCTCTCGCCGCGCTCTGCGGACGTTACGTGCCTATGGCGGCGCTGCTTGAGCACCTGCAACTCGATGAGGCCACGGCCGAAGCGGCGGTCGATTGGTTGGACGATGTGCTGGTGGGCGAGTTGGGTTGGCTGAACGACCTAGGTTTCCACATCGCCAGTTTCCACGGATGCAACGTCTACGCCTTCACGCATCCGCTGCTACCACAGGTGGTTCTGGACCAGGAATCGGAGGTGGCCCAAGAGATGAAGGCTGCGACCTTGCTGCGATTCCTGGAGCAGCGAGTGCCTGTAACCAGGAGGGGCTGGGCGCGCTGTTTTCTCTCGATCGCCGAGCACCTAGGCGACCGGGAGGGTGAGCCCTATGAACGCTCACTCGCCTGGTGGATCGGCTTGGAAGCGGCCGATGCCCTGCAAACCGAGGTTCGCACAGCGATCGAGCGCGAGGAGATCGAGCCGGAGCTCGTGTGGCGAGTGGCCGAGAACTCCAAGACTTGGCAAGCCTATCGACGGCTCGCGGTGCTTGAGGCCTACGCGCAAGCGAGGGTTGGCGAGGGCGAGGCCGCAATGGTCTTGCTGCCTTTTGACCGCTTGGCCGACTTCCACCTGCTACGCGCGGGGTTGCTAATAGACGTTGGGCGATACGTCGAGGCACTAGCCGACGCCCTGAATGCCTTGAAGCTGGTCTCTAGAGACCCGTTGATGCGATCCCGAGCCCTTAACACGTCCGGGTTGGCACGAATCCATCTCGGCGACGCCCTAGCCGCCAAGCACGACTTCGACACAGTGTTGGTACTCTGCCGAGAAAACCTGGGCGAAGAGCACCCTAGCACCTTGACGGCAAGGAACAACCTGGCCACAACCCTTGATGCTCTTGGTGATTTCGCAGGTGCCAGGAAGCTCCTCGAGCAGATCCTAGAGATCCGAGAGCGCATGCTGGGGGGCGAACACCCCAGCACCTTGACGGCAAGGAACAACCTGGCCTCAACCCTTCATGGTCTTGGTGACCTCGCCGGTGCCAGGAAACTTGAAGCGGAGAACCTGGAGCTCTTTGAGCGCATGCTGGGGGGCGAGCACCCCGACACCTTAACGGCGAGGAGCAACCTGGCCTCAACGCTCACGGCCCTCGGTGATCTCGCCGGTGCCAGGAAGCTCCAAGAACAGACCCTGGAGATCCGAGAGCGCGTGCTCGGTGGAGAGCACCACGACACTATGGTTTCCGTCTGGAATCTGCTCCAGACTGTCCGCCAGCTCAACGACCGCGACGCCGAAGTCCATCTGATCGACAAACTCCGCTGGCTCCTCGACTGTGACGAGGACTCGATCCCTTCGGCCGATCAACGAAAAGTACGCCAATGGCTGCTCGACCTCCCTAACCCCTCCTGACCTTCGCGCCCCTTCCCTATCGCCCATCCTCCCCCGCCCACTTACCAACTCCCCCAGCTCCCCCAAAATCCCCGCCACCACCCCCGCCCTCTCACCAGTTTTCGTCGCTGACCGCAATAGGGAGCCCCGGCAGCAGAGGGACTCCCAATCCCAGAACTGGAGCCGGAATCCGCACCACCTCGCCTCCTGGCTTCGCGATCTTCTCCTGGAGGACGTCCCCACGATCGTGGGCATCGACCACGCGTTCTCGTATCCGCTCGAGGCCATGGACGAGCCGGCCCGGCGATCGTGGGACGACTTCCTGGCCTGGTTCGAGGAGCGGTGGCCGACTCGGGACAGGCCGGTCGTGGAGTGCCGCGGGACGAACCTGGAGAGGCTACGGGGGTCCAGGGAGGCCTTGCGGCTCGCCGATCGCTGGGTCCCCACGGCGATGCCGGTCTGTGCCGGGTGGGAGGCGAACGGGCCGAACGTCTTCTTCTCCACCCATGCCGGGATCCCCTGGCTCCGGTGGCTGCGCCGCGAGACCGCGGGCAGGGTCCATTTCTGGCCCTTCGATGGTTTCGCGGTGCCCGCGGGGAGGTCGGTCGTCGCCGAGGTATATCCTCGCGTCTTAGGCGGCGGTACCCCGGAGAAGTACTACCGTTCCTCAGACTTGAAGCTAGGAGGCAGAGGCTCGACACCCTGAGAGTCACAGAGTAGACTAACTTAGTCCAGGAGGTGTCATGGGAGTCTTCAACGTTCACGATGCCAAGACCCATCTTTCCCGTCTTCTCGATCGCGTCGCCCAGGGAGAGGAGATCATCATCGCGAAAAGCGGCCGCCCCGTCGCGAAGCTGGTACGGGTGACCACCGAGCCCCGCCGGCCAGGGAGGCTGAAAGGCCGGATCCATGTGGGAACGGACTTCGACGAGCCTCTTCCGGAAGAGATCCTGGCCGCGTTCCGTGGAGAGGGAGAGTGAGGCTCCTTCTGGACAGCCATGCTTTCCTCTGGTGGCTCGCCGAGGACCCGAAGCTTACCGCCGAAGCACGACAAGCCGTGGCCGATCCTTTGTCGATCGTCCATGTCAGCGCCGCGACCGTCTGGGAGCTTTCCATTAAAGCAGCTCTCGGTAAGCTCGATCTCGGTGGCGCCGACCTTGCCGAGGAGATCGAGGCCAACGATTTCGTCGAGCTTCCCATGACGGCACGGTACGCGCTCGCCGCGGGTGTCTTGCCCCGTCATCACGAAGACCCCTTCGACCGTATGCTGATCGCCCAGGCTCGGATCGAAGGCCTGACGATCGTTACCCGCGACTCGGCGTTCCGCGCCTACGGCGTCGCCACCCTTCCGACCTGACCTTGCCCCTCTTCCACCGCCGCACCGTCGGTGGATTCACCGCACCGCCAGTTACGATGCGGCAGATCTCGATACGATGCGGCAGAGTCGCCGGATACACCGCGCCGCCAGGAACTCCACCGCAGCGTACGCAGCTCTACCGCACCGTCCCTGGATTCACCGCGCCGCTGGAGACGGTGCGGTAGATCCCGGGACGGTGCGGCAGAGTCGCCGGACACACCGCACCGTCCGCAGCTCTACCGCGCCGCCAGGAACTCCACCGCAGCGTACGCAGCTCTACCGCACCGTCTCTGGATTCACCGCGCCGCTGGAGACGGTGCGGTAGATCTCGGGACGGTGCGGCAGAGTTGCCAGACACACCGCACCGTCCGCAGATCTACCGCGCCGCCAGCAACTCCACCGCAGCGTACGCAGCTCTACCGCACCGTCTCCGGATTCACCGCGCCGCTGGAGACGGTACGGTAGAGTTGCCGGATATATCGCACCGTCCGCAGATCTACCGCACCGCCAGGGACTCCACCGCAGCCGCACCGCGAGAGGAGAGGCTTCCGCGTGCTATCGTGCGTCGCCAGACGATTCACCGCAAGAGAGCAGACAATGGCAGGGCCGCCGCGGCCCTGCGCTGGGAGGACTTCGGTATGAGCTTGAAGCTGTCGGTCGAGGAGATGCTGGCCCACCTGGAGCAGCGCGTCGTCTCCCTGCGCGAGCAGGAGGCCCTCCACGCGCGGCAGGAGGTCCATCACCGGGAGCAGCGGGCGCTCGTCGCGGCCGAGCTCGAGAAGGTGGCGCAGAGCCTGGATTCGTTCCGGGGGGTCGCGATGGCGGCGGCGGACCTCGTCGGCCCGGTCGAGGTGAAACCCGCGGCCGAGGAGCTGCCGCCTCCGGGCCGCCTGATGGTCGGCCGGCTGATTCAACTGGCCGTCGAGGCGCCCGGTCTCCAGGAGCCTTTCAGCCCGGACGCCGTGGCGGTGGAAGCCAACCGCCGCTTCGCGGACCGCCTGGATAAGCCGATCGGTCCCAGGACCGCTTCGGACATCCTGCGGCGGATGCTCGCCATGGGCAAGGTCCGGCTCGTCCGCAAGGGGAAGGGCTCCCGGCAGGCGCTATATGCCCGGAGTCTGCCAGCGGCGCGGTGAGCCTGGCTCGCCCTCAGCGCACGGCGGTGTACTCGGAGAAGAGCGCCATCTCGGTCCGCCGTTCCACCTGCGAGAAGCCGGCCTCTTGCAGGGCCGCAAGGATGACGGACGGCATGACGCAGTTCGCGATGGTGTCCCAGTAGTACCGCATGAGGTCCCGGGAGGTGCGGCCGCTGCGGCCCAGGCCGGCCACCAGGGGGACGATCCGGCCGAGATAGAGCTCCAGGAAGCGGTAGGAGAGCCGGGAGCGGGGAGGAGTGATCTCCAGGATCAGGAGCCGTCCACCAGGGGCCAGGACCCGGTGATACTCCTGAAAGGTCGTCCGCAGGTCGGCCACGTGGCGCAAGGCGTAGCCCATCGAAAGGAATTCGAAGCGCCGGTCCGGAAAGGGCAAGGCCTCCGCCATGCCCCGCAGGAGCGACCGCAATCCACGGCTCCTGCCCTGGAAGAGCATGCCGGTGCTGGGGTCGAGCCCGAGAACCTGGCTGTCCCGACCCACGATGCGCTGGGCCTGGGTGGTCAGGGCCCCGGTGCCGCAGGCCACGTCCAGTGCGCGCATCCCGGGGGTGAGGCCCGCCCGAAGCAGCGCCTGCCGGCGGTACCAACTCCCGGAGCCGAAGCTGAGGGCCTGGGTGATCCAGTCGTAGTCGCAGGCTGATTTGTCGAACCAGGCGAGGACCTGCTGGCGGCGCGAAGGCTCGTCCGGATAGTACTGCGTCAGAAGGCGATGGGGAGGGAGGGGTTCGGGCTGGGGCTCAGGGGTCATGGCGGGAGATTATGACTGCTCCAGCCCTTTTCAGAGACGGCGGGGGGCGTTTCCGTGTGCTATGAAGATCTCGTGAACAAGACGATCCTCCTTTCCGCGCTCCTCGCGCTCTCGCTGAATGCGTGCGCCTCCACCCCGGGTCCGGCTCGGGAGCCGGCCTCTCCCGAACCGGACGTCGCGGCATTCGCCAGGACGGTCGACGAGTTGCGGACCGCTTTGCAGATCCCCGGGCTCTCGGTGGCCGTGGCCCGCGAGGGCCGCATCCTTCTGGCCGAGGGTTTCGGATGGAGCGACGTGGAACGGCAGG
>JBKKAU010000861.1:0-6011 GCA_046714475.1 Thermoanaerobaculia bacterium | reverse complement strand
CTCCGGAGCCGGCGTACAGGATGCGCGGGTTCGTCGGATGGACCGCCAGGGTCGTGACCCCGCGCTCCCCCAGACCGGCGGAGACCCACGCCCCGCCCAGCGGCTTCTTGAACACCCCGCGGAGGGTGCCGGCATAGAGGGTCCCGGCGGAGTCGACGGCCAGGGACAAAATCCGCGTTCCCGGACCGGGGAAGCTGACCCAGCGCAGGCCCCGCGGGTTCATCCTGTAGAGGGCGCCGTCGACGACCGTGAACAGGATGCGGGGGTCGCGGGGGTCCATCACCAGGGCTTCGACCGGCAACCGGGTACAGAGGCAGGAGCGGGGGCCCCCGGGCAGGCCCTCGCTCTTGTCCCTCCAGGTCGCCCCGCCGTCGGTGCTCTGGAAGACCCCGGCGATGACCGAGGAGCTCAACTGCTGGCCCGCCGTGGCGGCGTACAGGATGTTGGGATGGGTGGGGTCGATCACCAGGGCGCGGATGAGCAGACTGGCAAGCCCCTCGTTGGCCGCCTGCCAGGACTGTCCGCCGTCGGTGCTCTTGAAGATGCCGCCGCCGAGGGTGCCGGCGTAGACGATGCGGGGATCGGTCGGATGGACGGCCAGCGCGGTGACCGCGCCGCCGCTGTCCGGCCCGACCGGAGTCCAGACGTTTTCGCCGGCGCGGAGCGGGAGCGCCGCCCCGATGAGGACGGCGAGGAGGAGAAGAAAGAGACGGATGCTGGCTTTGGGAGACATCACGATCCTCACGGTCAGTCCATCCTGTACACACCGCCGCCGCGGGTGCTTGCGTAGAGAGCGCCTGGGGCGGCGGTCAGCCCGATGATTTCACGATTCACCAGACCTTGGCTGAGCGGTGTCCACCGGGCTCCTCCTTCAGAGATCTCGAACACACCCAGGTAGGTGCCGGCGTACAGGGTGCCCTCGGAGAAGGCCAGGGCGGCGATCCACGTATCCACCGCCCTGAACCAGGTCCAGGTCGCCGCGCCGTCACTCGACTTGTAGAGGAGGCCGCCGCCCGCGGCATAGAGGGTCGAGGGGTCGTGCGGATCGACGGCCAAGGTCTCGAGGCTCTGCAGATCGGGTGGGGACGTGAGGGACCAGGACTCCCCGCTGTCGGTGCTTTTGAGGAACACCGGATAGATCGGCGGGGTGACGATCGGGGCCACGGTCGAGGCGTAGACGATCGAGGGGGAGGAAGGAGCGAATTCGATGCTGATCACGGCGCTGTCGAAGCCGCTCTGGACCACCCTCCAGCTGGCGCCGCCGTCGGTGCTCTTGAACACCCTGCCGTCTCCGCCGGCCAGGAGGATGGACGAGTTCTGGGGATGGATCGCCAGGGAGAGCACGGTGGCGGTCCCGCCGCCCGGCTCGGTCAGCCCTTGATTGCGGGGTACCCAGGTCGCCCCGCCGTCGGTCGTCTTGAACAGGTCGTTCGCCACGCTGACGTAGGCCGTCCGCGGATCCCGCGGATCGACCGCCAGCGCGTAGACATAGAGGGAGCTCAGTCCGGTGTTGACCGTCTGCCAGCGACCGCCGCGGTCGTCGCTCCGGAGCACTCCCTGGCCGGCCGTGCCGGCGTAGAGGACCGCGGGGTTCGCCGGGCTCGTGGCGAGCTCGAGCACGAGCGAAGCCGTCATCCCCCGCCGGTAGGTCGCCCAGTGGGCTCCCGCGTCCGCGCTCTTGAAGAGGCCGGGCGCCGCGTCGCTGAAAAAGTTGACACCGGCGCCGCCGAAAAGGATGTGAGGCGCCGAAGGGGCGATCGTCAAGACGCCCACCGGGCCGGGTGGCGGCGCTTCCTGAAAGGCCTGCCAGGTCCTGCCGCTGTCGGCGCTCTTGAAGACCCCATTCCGGGTCCCGGCGTACAGGGTGGACGGCACGGCCGGATCCATGGCGAGGGCGAGGATGTCCGCGAAGAGCGGCCCGAGGTCCAGCTTTTGCCAGGAGGCTCCCGCGTCGGTGCTTTTGAAAAGCCCGGTGTCGGTGGCGGCATAGACGGTGCGCCTCTGCCGGGGATCGATCGCGAGCGCCCGGACCTGACCGCTCATGCCGTTGCCGGAGTTGGTCCAGGTAGCGCCGCCGTTCACGCTCTTCCAGATCGACCTCCGGGCGCCGACGTAGAGGACGTCGGGTGACGAAGGATCGACCGCCAGGGCGGCGGTGAAGCGGTTTCCCACCCCGCGGGTGGAACGAACCCAGGTCGCGCCGCCGTCGACGGTCTTGTAGATCCCGTTCGACGTGCCCGTATAGAGGATGTTGGGCCGCACCGGGTCGATCGTCAGCCAGCCGAGCCACTGCGAAAAGCCGCAGCAGCGGGCCGGGGGCAGGCCGTTGCCGGCCGGATGCCAGGTCGCGCCGCCGTCGGTGGTCTTGAAGACCTCGGTGGCGAGCGTCGGGTACCCGATCTCGGCGTAGAGCGTGTCGGGGTCGCGGGGATCGATCACCAGGGCGCGGACGAAGGGGCTGCTCAGCCCCTCCCGGGCCGGGCTCCAGGCGCGCCCGCCGTTGGTGCTCTTGAAGACGCCGCCGCCTTCCGTGCCGGCCCAGACGAGACGCGGGTCCGTGGGATGGACCACCACGGCGGTGACGAGCCCGCCGTCCGGGCCGATCGGAGTCCAGGTCTGCGCCCACGCGGGAAGGCTGGTGGCCAATGCGAGGATATACAGCGCGACAGGGACAAACCCCAGGCGGGTTTTCATGCTTGCGCCTCCCTTGAATGCTTTCATTATGGCGCAATAGCATGGAAATTACGAGCATCTACCCCAGCCCCGCCAGCTCCTCCTCGATCTTCTCCCACTCCCCCATCAGCGTCTCGACCTGGGCGTTGAGCTTCTTCTGCTCGTCCTCGAGCTTCTTGACCTTGTCGCGCGAGGTGCGGTCGAAGAAGGTGGGGTCGCAGAACATCTCGTTGATGGCGTTGATGCGGGACTCCGCCTGCTCGACGGTGGCGGTGACCTGATCGCGCCGCTTGCCGAGCTCCTTCTGGCGCTGGAGGCGCTGGCGGTCGTCCAGCGCCGGGCCGTTGCCCTTGCCGTCCTTGGACGCCGCGGCCTTCTTCTGCTCGCGCCGCATGCGCAGCACCGCCTCGGCGTCGAGATGGTCGTCGCCCAGCCGGTCCAGGTACTCCTCGTAGGTACCGCGGAAGTCCTGAATGCCCTTGGGGGAGATCTCCAGGATGCGGTCGGCGAGCTGCGAGACGAACCAGCGGTCGTGCGAGACGAAGATCAGCGTGCCGTCGAACTCCCGGAGGGCCTCGACCAGGGCCTCGATGGCTTCGAGGTCGAGGTGGTTGGTCGGCTCGTCGAGCACCAGGATGTTGGGCCGGGTCACCGACAGCTTGCAGAAGACCAGGCGCGCCGCCTCGCCGCCCGAGAGGCTGCCGATGGGCTTCTTCACGTCGTCGCCCGAAAACAGCACCATGCCGAGGTTGCCGCGCACGAAGCCGATCGGCTCGGCCGGCACGGACTCCCAGAGCCAGGCTTCAACCGATTGCTTGCTCCCCTTGGGCAGCTCGTGGTGGTCCTGGGAGAAATAGCCGGGGTGGGTCTCGTAACCCCACTCGACCTTGCCGGAGTCGGCCTCGGTCTCGCCCATGGCGATCTTGAGCAGGGTCGACTTGCCGATGCCGTTGGGGCCGATGATCGCGATGCGGTCGCCGCGCTCGACCTGGAGCGAGACGTCCTGCAACACATGATTGTCGCCGTAGGACTTGGAGATCCCTTCGAGGGCGAGCGCCTGGCGGCCGCTCGGCCGGCCCTGCCGGAACTTGAAGGTCGGATACCGGCGCGAGCTCTGGGGCAGGCGATCGATCACGATCTTCTCCATCATCTTCATCTTGCTTTGCGCCTGCCGGGCCTTGGTGGCCTTGGCGCGGAAGCGGTCGACGAACTCCTTGTGGCGCGCGATCTCGGCCTCGCGCTTCTCGATCTCGGCCTCCTTGCGGTCCCGGTTGCCGACCTTGGCCCCGGCGAAGGCCGTGTAGTTGCCGGGGTAGAGGATGATCGTCTCGTAGTCCACGTCCACGATGTGGGTGCAGATGTTGTCGAGGAACCGGTGGTCGTGGGAGATGACGATCGCCGTGCCCTTGTAAGTGTCGACCAGGAACTTCTCCAGCCAGCGGATCGACAGGATGTCGAGGTGGTTCGTCGGCTCGTCGAGGAGCAGCACGTCGGGCTCGGCGGCGAGCACCTGGGCGAGAAGCACGCGCAGCTTGAAGCCGCCCGACAGGGTGGACAGCGGCTGGCGGTGGACCTCGGTCGGGATGCCCAGCCCCTCGAGGACCTCGCCGGCCCGCGACTCCAGGGTGTAGCCGTCGTGGCGCAGGATCAGGTCCTCCAGCTCGGCGTAGCGGTCGGCGTCGAACTCCTGGTCGGCGTTCTCGAGCAGCTTGTCCTTCTCGACCATCGCTTCCCAGACGTCGTGGTTGCCCATCATGGCGACCTCGAGGATCGGCATGTGCTCGTAGCGGAAGTGGTCCTGCTTGAGGACCCCGAGCTTCAACCGCTTGGGGACGGCGATCGTCCCTTCGCTCGGCGGCTCCTCGCCGGCGAGCATCTTCATGAACGTGGATTTACCCGAGCCGTTGGCGCCGACAAGGCCATAGCGGTTGCCTGGGTTGAACTGGATCGACACCCCCTCGAACAGAGTCTGGGGGCCGTAGGATTTACCGAGGTCGGAGACGGCGATCATAGGGCTGAATTTTATCAGCCGCGAAACGCGGCACGGTCGATGTAGGGATTCCAGGGACGGCACGGCCGCCCTGCCGGGGAGAACGGGCTTAAGAGCATACCTCATTCCCGGCGCGGTCTGGTAAAGCCGCGGCACCCTTTCTAGACAGACGACCTCGAAAGGAGCTTGGTATGAGGAAGAGCGGAACTCGGAAGCTGACCCTCCAACGTGAGACCCTGCGCGATCTTTCCGCGCAGAGCCTCAAGGACGTGGCCGGAGGGAGCTGCGCCACCTGCATCGTCGGCACCTGCACCTCCGACACCGTGACCGAACAGCCGGCCGGGGACGTATAGCCCGCGGCAATCCCCTCCCGGAGCTTCCGGGAGGGGGGATGTCTTTCTACGAGCCGCATCGTCCCGACGCCGGCGCCGGGACGATGGGCGCGCTCCCCACCTGGGCCCAGGAGTAGTTGCTCACTTTGTCGGTGGCGAGGATGTTGACCGCCGCCCGTTGCGCCGCGTCCCAATCCCCCGCCGAGTTGAGCACATAGGCGCGGGTGGCGAAACCGCCGGCGGCCTGGGCCTGGACCGCCAGGTCGCACCAACCCGACGAGCCGTAGTCGATGCTGATGAAGACGCGGTTGCCGTCCGTATACGGCGACTTGTCGGGGTCGTTGCCCGCCGTCCGCTGGTCGATGTCGACAAAGGCCAGCCGCGTCCGCGTGTCCTGGGAGAGATACCTGCGGCGGCGGGCCACGGCCGAGTCGGAGTCCGCGCCGGTGAAGACCAGGATGAACTTGTTCCGCAGGTCGTCCACCGACGGCCAGTCGTAAGCGCGGGCCCCCGCCAGCAGCGTCGCGGCATCGCGCTGCAGCATGCCCGGCGTATAGAGGTTGTCGGCGCCCAGCGTGGCCTCGAAGGTCTCCTCCACCTTGGCCGTGTAGGTCGCGTCGTCCCCCGGGGCGTTCTTGAGGTCGAGGGTCACCGTGACCACGTCGTGCCCGGGGTTCGCCAGGTGCCAGTCGTGAAGGATCATCAGCGCGTCATAGAGCGTCGCGACTTTCCAGTCATACGAGCCGCTGTGCTGCAGGGTGCTCGGCCAGTCGTCGTCCGGCCCCAGGTAGGTGTCGGCGAGGACCAGGTCGAATTCCAGGTTGCGGCAGCCGGCCTGGTAGGGCTGGGACGGATTGAACTGCAGGGCCTGGGGCAGGGTCTCGCTCCGCTCCTCGGTGTTGTGGGAGCCCTTCTGCTGCGACAGGTTGTACGAGGCGGCGCCGGCCGTCGCCGGAAGGGCCAGAAGGACCAGACAGACAAGTTTCGCGATCCGCTTCATGGGTTCACCTTTCTCA
>JBKKAU010000860.1:0-1347 GCA_046714475.1 Thermoanaerobaculia bacterium | reverse complement strand
TGCCGACGCTGCGCGGCGCCGTCGAGCGCTTCCCGCTCGGCGCCGGCCGCACCCGCGGCCTCGTGGCCTTGGCGCGCCACCAGGGAGCCACCCCGTTCATGGTCCTGGCCGCCTCCATGGCGGCGCTGCTCTCGCGCTACAGCGGCCAGCTCGACCTGACGATTGGCTCGCCGGTCGCCAACCGCAACCGCACCGAGGTCGAGGGGCTGATCGGCTTCTTCGTCAACACCCTGGTGCTGCGCGCCGAGATCGGCCGCGCGCCCGACTTCCTGGCCCTGGTGCGCCAGCTCCGCGAGGTGACGCTGGAGGCCTACGCGCACCAGGATCTGCCGTTCGACGAGCTGGTCGCGGCGGTGCAGCCCAGCGGCCGGGACGTGTCGCGCTCGCCGCTGTTCCAGGTCATGCTGACCCTGCAAAACGCGCCGCTGCCGCCGTTGCGCCTGCCCGGCCTCGCCGTGTCGTCCGAAGAGCCGCCGACCGGGACCGCCAAGTTCGACCTGCTGTTCAGCCTGCAGAACGACGGCGGCGGCCTGGAGGTGATGCTGGAGTACGCCACCGACCTCTTCGACCGCACGACCGTGCTGCGCCTCGCCGGGCACTGGGGCCGGCTGCTCGACGGCGCGCTGGCGGCGCCGCAGGCCCCCCTGCGGGAGATCCCCCTCCTCTCGGAGACCGAGGGCCACCAGCTGCTGTGGGAGTGGAACGACGCCGAGTTCCCGGCGCCTTCCCTGCGGGTCGACCAGGTCATCGCGGCGCAGGCGGCGCGGACGCCGGAGGCCCCGGCGGTCTCCTCCGGCGGCGAGCCGTGGACCTACCGGGAGCTGGCGCGGCGCGTCGCGGAGCTGGCGGGGGCGCTGCTGCGCCTCGGCGTCGGGCCGGACCGCATCGTCGGCATCTACATGCACCGCTCGCGGGAGATGGTGGCCGCCGTGCTCGCGGTGCTCGAGGCGGGCGGCGCCTACCTGCCGCTCGATCCGACCTATCCGGAGGAGCGGCTCGCCTTCATGCTGGAGGACTCGGGGGCGTGCCTGCTCCTCGCCGACTCCGGCCTCGCCGGCCGGTTCGCGGCGACGGGCGTGCGCGAGGCCGTGCTCGGGCCGGACGGGCTCGAGCTGCCCGCGGAATGGGGTACGGAAGGAGAAGAGGCGGGGCCGGACGACCGGGAGGCGGGGCCGGACAACCTCGCCTATGTCATCTACACCTCGGGCTCCACGGGCAGGCCGAAGGGGGTGATGATCACCCACGGCGGCCTCGCCGTCGCGATGCTGGGGCGGATCGAGTACTTCAAGCACCTCGAGGAGCCGCCGATCGGCTTCCTGATGCTCTCCTCGTTCTCGTTCGACATGT
>JBKKAU010000859.1:0-20037 GCA_046714475.1 Thermoanaerobaculia bacterium | reverse complement strand
CCTGCCGGCGGCGGTGGCGGCTCCCGGATCGCGGGTGGATTGCTTGGCGGCTGGGGGGCCGGGCGGCGGCGCCGTCGCCATCGTCGGCCTCACCGGCCGTTTTCCCGGCGCGCCCGGCGTCGAACATCTATGGGACAACCTGTGCGCCGGCGTCTCCTCGATCGCCCGCTTCAGCGACGAAGAGCTCGCCGCCTCCGGCGTCCCTCCCGAGCTGCGGCGCGATCCCCACTATGTGCCGGCCGCCGGCGTGCTCGACGGAGTGGAGCTGTTCGACGCCGGCTTTTTCGGCTACAGCCCGCGCGAGGCCGAGCTCATGGATCCTCAGCAGCGGCTGTTCCTCGAATGCGCCTGGGAGGCGCTGGAGGACGCCGGTTACGATTCCAGGAGGACGCCGGGTCCGGTCGGCGTCTTCGCGAGCCAGGGGTTCAACCGCTACCTGCACCAGGTCCTCACCAGCGTCGACCCCGCGGCCGTGGGCCGGCTCCAGCTCGTGCTGGGCAACGACAAGGACTTTCTGGCCACCCGCGTCTCCTACAAGCTGGACCTCGCGGGCCCCAGCATGACGGTCCAGACGGCCTGCTCCAGCTCGCTCGTGGCGGTCCATCTGGCGTGCCAGAACCTGCTGCTCGGCGCCTGCGACATGGCGCTGGCCGGCGGTGTGTCCATCCACCTGCCACAGCGCGCCGGCTATCTCTATGAAGAGGGGGGCATCGCCTCCCCTGACGGCTGTTGCCGCGCTTTCGACGCCGCAGCGCGCGGCACGGTGTTCGGGAGCGGCGCCGGCGTCGTCGTGCTCAAGCGGCTCGAAGACGCGCTGGCGCATGGGGACACCATCCGCGCAGTCCTCCTCGGCTCGGCGGTCAACAACGACGGCGGCTCCGGCAAGGCGGGCTACACCGCGCCGAGCGTCGCCGGGCAGGTGGAGGTCATCTCCGCGGCCCTGGCCGCCGCGGGAGTCGACCCGGCTACGGTTTCCTACGTGGAGGCGCACGGCACCGGCACGCCGCTGGGAGACCCTATCGAGGTGCAGGCGCTGGCGCAGGCCTTCCGGCGCGGCGGGGCGCGGGAGGGCTCCTGCGCTCTCGGCTCGGTCAAGAGCAACCTGGGCCACCTGGACACGGCGGCCGGGGTCACCGGTCTGATCAAGGCGGCGCTGGCGCTCCAGCATGGCGTTCTGCCGCCCAGCCTCGGCTTCTCGCAGCCGAACCCGCGGATCGATTTCTCGGCCGGTCCGTTTCATGTCCAGACCGAGCTGGCCGGCTGGGAGCGGGGCTCCGCTCCGCGCCGGGCCGGCGTGAGCTCGTTTGGCATCGGCGGTACCAATGCCCATGCCGTGCTCGAAGAGGCGCCCGCAGCGCCGCCCTCCAACAGCGCGCGCCCCTGGCACCTGTTTGTCCTCTCGGCCCGGACCCCTGAGGCCTTGGAGAGGAAGCGGGCCGAGCTGGCCGGCCACCTCGCCCGCCACCCCGAAATCCATCCTGCGGATGCGGCCTATACCCTGCAGCTCGGACGGCGCCCTTTCTCCCACCGCTGCATCGCGATCGGCCGCGACGCCGCGGACGCGGCGGCCGTGCTGCGGGGCGAAGCGACAGGCCGGCTCTTTGCCCGCACGGCACCCGAGACGGCGCCGCCGGTCGTCTTCCTGTTCCCGGGGCAGGGAAGCCAACGGCCGGGCATGGGCGCCGGGCTGTACCGAGCGGAGCCCGCATTCCGCCGCGAGATCGACCGCTGTTGCGAGATCCTCCTACCGATCCTGGGCTTGGACCTGCGGGAGCTCCTCGTCGCCCCTGCGGATTCCGAGCAGGCGGCCCGGCGGCTCGCGGCCACGGAGGTGACGCAGCCGGCGCTCTTCGTAATCGAGCACGCCCTCGCCCGCCTTTGGATGGAATGGGGTATCCGGCCACAGGCCTTGATCGGCCACAGTATCGGCGAGTACGTCGCCGCCTGCCTGGCCGGCGTCTTCTCCCTGGAAGATGCTCTCGCTCTGGTGGCGGCGCGCGGCCGCCTCGTGGGGTCGCTGCCGCCCGGCGCCATGCTCGCCGTCTCCCTGCCGGAACCGGAGGCGGCGCGCCTGGCAGAAGAGAGCGGGCTTGCCGTGGCCGCGGTGAACGCTCCCGATTCGTGCGTGCTCTCCGGCTCGGTCGAGGCGGTCGAGCGGCTCGCCGGTCGTCTCGCCGCTGAAGGGATCGAGCACCGGCGCCTGCGGACATCGCACGCTTTCCACTCGGCAGCCCTGGATCCTGTCCTGGACGGCTTCCGCGATGAGGTGGCACGGCTCGATCTGCGGCCCGCTCGCCTGCCCTGGATCTCGAACCTTTCGGGGACCTGGATCCGACCCGATGAAGCGACCGATGCCGGATATTGGACGCGGCATCTGCGTGAGGCGGTCCGCTTCGCGGATGGAGTCGAGGAGCTGCTGCGGGTCCCCGGCCGGATCTACCTCGAGGCCGGGCCGGGGCGCTCGCTGAGCTCCCTGTTCCGCCAGCGGCTGGAGCGGAGCGAACACGGCTCGGTCCTCTCCTCGCTCCCCGGCGCGGGGGAGCCGGACGAGGAGGTCCTGCAGGTCGGCGAAGCCCTCGGCCGGCTCTGGCTGGCGGGTGTCGAGGTCGACTGGCCCGCGGTCCACGCTTCCGAGATGCGGCGGCGCGTCCCCCTGCCGGTCTATCCCTTCGAGCGTCAGCGCTTCTGGATCGAGGAGGGAACCGCTACGCCGGTCCCGGCGAGGACGAGCCGGAGGCGCGGGATCGACGAGTGGCTCTATGCTCCGGCCTGGCGGCGCACCACGCCTCCGGCGCGCCCGGCCGCTCCAGAGGTTGCCAGCGGATGGCTTCTCTTCGCCGATCCGGGCGGCTTCGCCCGCGTGATCGCCGAGCGTCTGGAGCGGCTGGGGCACGGTGTCGTGCTCGTCGAGGCCGGCGCAGGTTTCTCCCGGCGTGGGGACGGCAGCTTCGCCATCGATCCGCGGCGAGCCTCCGATTACGCGGACCTGCTGGCCGCGCTCCAGGACGAAGGATGGGAGCCCGCGGCCATCGTGCACGGCTGGAGCCTCGCGCCGGAACGGCCGGAGGAAGAGGACTTCGACCGGGCGCAGGAGCTCGGCCTCCACAGCCTGCTCCACCTGGTCCGGGCGTTGACCCTCCGGCAGCCCGGAGCCGTGCGCCTCTGCGTCCTCTCGAACGGCCTGCACGAGGTGACCGGGGCCGAGACGCTGCGGCCTGCCCAGGCGGGCCTCCCGGCAGCCGCCCGGGTGATTGCCCAGGAACACCCCGAAATCGCCTGCCGCGTCGTCGACCTCGAGCGCGTCCCCGCCGCCCGCTTGCGAGAGGTGGACCTGCTGGTCGCCGAGCTCTCCGGTCCGGCGACCGATCCGCTGGTCGCCTACCGGGGTGGACACCGCTGGCTCCAGACCTGGGAGCCGGTACCGACCGAGGCGCCCCTCGGCGAGCCCATCGGGCTGCGCCGGCGCGGGGTCTATCTGATTACCGGCGGGCTTGGTAAGGTCGGTCTCACCCTGGCGGAGCTCCTCGCCGAGTCGGTCCAGGCCCGGCTCGTCCTCCTGGGCCGCACGCCCGTGGCGGAGCGCGAAGCCTGGCCGCAGCGCCTCCTCGCCATGGAGGCGATGGGGGCCGAGGTCCTACCCTTGAGCGCCGACGTGACGGACCGCCCTGCCCTCGAAGCGGCGGTGCGGCGGGCGGAGGAGCGCTTCGGCCGCCTCGACGGCGTGATCCATGCCGCCGCCCACATCTCTTTCCAAGCCCTCGAGGAGACCGGCCCCGGCGAGCTCGCCGTCGCCTTGCACGCCAAAGTGCACGGCGCCCGCGCCCTGGCCGCGGTGTTGCGCGACCGGGATCTCGATTTCGTCCTCGCCTTCTCCTCGCTGTCTTCCTTGCTCGGCGGTCCGGGATTCGCCGCCTACGCGGCGGCCAACGCCAGCCTGGATGCGTTCGTGTTGCGGCATCGCCGGGAGATGGCGATCCCCTGGATGAGCGTCTGCTGGGATGATTGGCTGTTCCCCGACGAAACGAACCTTCCGGGCGCCACGGCGGGCAACACGGCGATGACTCCGGACGAGGGAAGGGAGACCTTCCGTCGGATCCTGTCGCTGGGCCCCCTGCCGCACCTGGCGGTCTCCACCACCGATCTGGAGGCGCGGCTCGACCGCCGGGTCCACGGAGCCAGCCGGCCTTCCACCGCAGCTCCGGCATCTACGGAGGCCTCTTCCCACACCTGGCCCGACCTGCCTGGCGCCCATGAGCCGCCGCGCGGCGAGACGGAGTCGATCCTCGCGAGCCTCTGGCAAGGGCTCCTCGGCGTGGACCGGATCGGCGCGCACGACAACTTCTTCGAGCTCGGCGGCCATTCGCTGATGGCTACCCAGTTGTTGACCCGGATCCGCGAGACCTTCGCGGCCACGATCTCCCTGCGCGATGTCTTCGAGGCGCCGGCCTTGGCGGACCTCGCCGTACGGGTCGAGGAGGCGCGCCGGACCGGTCCCAAGCCGGCCCTTCCCCCTCTCCTGCCGGTGCCGCGAGAGGGTCTGCTCCCCCTGTCGTTCGCCCAGCAGCGCCTCTGGCTCGTCGACCAGCTCGAACCGGGCAGCCCGCTCTACAACATGCCGGTGACCCTGCGCGTCGGAGGCGCGCTGGACTCCGCGGCGCTGGCGCGCGCCCTGGGGGAGACCGTGCGCCGTCACGAGGCGTTGCGTACGGTTTTCGCGGTGCCGGCAAGCTCGCCGGTGCAGGTCATCCTCCCGGTCGAGCCCTTCCGGCTGCCGGTGGTGGACCTGTCTGGACTGCCGGAGGGCCGGCGCGAGACGCAGACCCTCGCCCTGGCCGGGGAAGAGGCCGGACGCCCGTTCGATCTCGCCGATCCAGGCCATGGCCCGCTGCTGCGGGGCGTGCTGCTGCGCCTGGCGGAGGAGGACCACGCCGCCGCGCTCACCATGCACCACATCGCGAACGACGGCTGGTCCATGGGCATTCTGGTGCGCGAGGTTGCGGCGCTTTATCCGGCCTTCGCGGCTGGCCGGCCTTCGCCCCTGCAGGAGCTGCCGGTGCAGTACGCGGATTTCGCCGTTTGGCAGCGCTCCTGGCTGCAAGGCGAGGTCCTGGAGAATGAGATCGCCTGGTGGCGTCGCCAGCTCGCGGGGCTGCCGCCCCTGCTGGAGCTGCCCACCGACCGCCCCCGGCCGATGACTCAGAGCTACCGGGGAGCGACCCGGCCGGTGCGGCTGCCGGCCGGTCTCACCCGGCAGATGGAGGCGCTCGCCCGGAGCGAGGGGGCGACCCTCTTCATGGTGCTCCTTGCCGGTTTCCAGGCCCTTCTCGCGCGCTATAGCGGACAGGACGATCTCGCGGTGGGATCGCCGGTGGCCGGGCGCAACCGGGTGGAGATCGAAGGGCTGATCGGGTTCTTCGTCAACACGCTGGTGCTGCGCGGTGACCTGGCTGGCGGGCCGTCGTTCCGCGAGCTGCTCGGGAGGGTGCGGGATACGGCGCTGGCGGCCTACATGCACCAGGACGTGCCGTTCGAAAAGCTGGTCGAGGAGCTGGCCCCGGAGAGAAGCCTCGCCTACACGCCCCTGTTCCAGGTGATGTTCGCGCTGCAGAACACGCCTGTCGAGAGCCTGGAGATCCGGGGCCTGCAGCTGCGGCCCGTGGAGGGCGCCGGGACGACGGCGAAGTTCGACCTCACGCTCGAGCTCGCCGAGCAAGACGGCGGGCTCGGTGGGGTGATGGAGTACGCCACCGATCTGTTCGACGGCACGACGGCGGCGCGCCTGCCCGGTCATCTCGAGACCGTGCTGGCAGCGGTGGTGGCCGATTCCGGGGCGCGGATTCCGTCTCTGCCGCTGCTGACGCCGAGCGAGCGGCAGCAGATGCTCGGGGAATGGAACGACACGTGGGCGCCGCACCCTCTGGACAGGCCGATCCACGAGCTCTTCGAGCTGCAGGCTAGGCTGACGGCGGAAGCACCGGCAGTGCTGTTCGAGGGTGACGGGATGACGTATCGGACGCTGGACCGCCTGTCGAACCAGCTCGCCCGTCGCTTGCGGCGCCTCGGGGCCGGCCCCGAGGTGGTGGTGGCGCTATGCCTCTCGCGCGGCCTGGACTTGGCGGTATCGATCCTCGGTGTGCTGAAAGCGGGCGGTGCCTACGTCCCGCTCGACCCGGACTACCCTCAGGAGCGGCTGGCCTTCATGCTGGCCGACTCCGGGGCCTCGGTGGTCGTGACCCAGGAAACCCTGCTGGGGGTCCTGCCCAGGCACCGGGCAGCGGTGGTGAGCCTGGACGCGGAACGCGAGTCGCTCGCCCGGGAAAGCGACGGGCCGGTGGTCAGCGGGGTCGGGCCTGAGAACCTCGCCTACGTCATCTACACCTCGGGCTCGACGGCGACGCCCAAAGGCGTGCTGGTGCCGCATCGCGCCTTCGTCAATCACAACGTGGCGAGCGCCAGGTATTACGAGGTGGGCCTGGGCGACCGGTTCCTGCAGTTCGCCTCAATGAGCTTCGACGTCGCCGGCGAGGAGTTCTTCATCCCCTGGCTGACGGGAGCTGCGGTGGTACTGCACGCCGATCCGGCAGGGACGTCGTTCGAGCAATACCTGGAGTTTGTCGCCGAGCAGGAGCTTTCGATCCTCAACCTGCCAGCATCGTTCTGGCACGACTGGGTGGCGGAGCTGTCGCGGGCGCCGCGCCCGCTGCCGCCGAGCCTGCGGGTGATGATCGTGGGCAACGAAAAGGCCCTGCCGGAGCGGTTCGCGGCCTGGCGGCGCCTCATTGGCGAGAAGGTACGTACAACCAACGCCTATGGTCCGACGGAAGACACGATCACTTCGACGATCTACGAATCGGCGTTGGGCCCCGAAGAGGAGGTCCAGCACACCGTGCCGATCGGTCGCCCACTCGGTAACAAGCATGTGCATGTGCTGGATCGGGAGATGCAGCCGGTGCCGGTGGGAGTGCCCGGGGAGCTGTACGTCGGCGGCGCGGGTCTGGCGCGGGGTTATCTTGGCCGTCCGGAGCTGACGGTCGAGAAGTTCGTACCGAACCCCTTTGGAGGGGTGTGGGACACACCGGGAAGCCGCCTGTACAGGACGGGCGACCTGGTGCGCTACCTGCCGGAGGGCAACGTCGAGTTCCTGGGCCGTCTGGATCACCAGGTCAAGATCCGGGGCTTCCGGATTGAGCTGGAGGAGGTCGAGACGGTATTGCGTCAGCATCCGGAAGTGGGCTCCGCGGTGGTGCTGGCACGAGAGGATCAGCCAGGGGACAAGCGGCTGGTGGCGTACGTCGTAGGGGAGGCGGGCAGCCCGGTCCGGGTCCCTGCCTCGGAGCTGCGGCGGTACGTCCGGGAGCGCCTGCCGGAGTACATGGTGCCGTCGGCGTTCGTGGGGCTGACGTCTTGGCCCCTGACCCCCAACGGCAAGTTGGATCGCAAGGCTCTGCCGGAGCCTGAGGCGGTCCGTCCGGAGGCGGAAATCTCCTATGTAGCGCCGCGCGGCCCGTTCGAGGAGCTGCTGGCCGCCGCTTTCGCCGAAGTGCTCCAGGTCGAGAGAGTAGGGGCCGAGGACGGTTTCTTCGACCTGGGCGGCCATTCGCTGCTCGCGACCCGGCTGGTGTCGCGGGTGCAGGAGGCCACCGGCGTGGATGTGCCGGTGCGGGCGGTGTTCGAAACTCCCACCGTCGCGGCCCTGGCCCGCGTCCTCGAGAGCGCCCTCCAGGAGGGGCAGGTACTTCGGGTGCCGCCGGTGGAGCCGGTGCCGCGGGACCAGCCGCTGCCCCTCTCCTTCGCTCAGGAACGGCTCTGGTTCCTGGACCAGTTGGAGCCGGGCAGCCCTGTCTACAACATGCCCATGGCCAGCCAGCTGCTGGGGCGGCTCGACTTTCCAGCCCTGAACCATGCGTTCGAAGAGATCGTCCGCCGGCACGAGGTGCTGCGCGCCACGTTCCATGACGGCTTCGAGGGGTACGCGGCGGTGCAGGTCATCTCTCCGGCCGGCCCGCTCACCTTGCCGCGGGTGGACCTCGCCGGACTCCACGGAGCGCGGCGCTACGCCGAGGCCCGGCGGCTGGCCCGCGAGGAGGCTGAGCGGCCATTCGACCTGCAGCAGGGCCCGCTGAGGCGGACGGTGCTGCTGGCCCTCGGCAAGTACGAACACCATCTGCTGCTGACCCTGCACCACGCGGTGGGCGACGCCTGGTCCATGGACCTCCTGTTCGCCGAGATCGAGACCCTCTACACGGCCGCGGCGAACGGCCGGCCGGCCGCCTTGCCGGAGCTGGCCATCCAGTACGCCGACTTCGCCATCTGGCAGCGGCGCTGGCTGACCGGAGGCGTGCTGGACGCACAGCTCGCCTACTGGCGGCGGCGTCTGGCGGGTGGTCCGCCTGTCCTGGAGCTGCCGGTGGATCGCCCGCGACCCGCCGTCCAGACCTTCCACGGCGACCGCGTGACGGTGAGCCTGGGGCCGGCCGGCGGGTTCGACGGGCTGGCCCGGCGCGAGGGCGTGACCCTCTTCATCCTGCTGCTGGCAATCTTCCAGATCCTGCTGCGCCGCGTGACGGGCCAGACCGACATCGGCGTCGGCACGCCGGTGTCCGGCCGCAACCGTCTCGAGCTCGAAGGGCTGGTCGGGATGTTCCTCAACACCGTGGTGATCCGCCTGGAGCGGCCGGGGGACCCGTCGTTCCGCGAGCTGCTGCGCGAGATACGGGAGCTGATCCTGCAGGCCTTCGCCCACCAGGATCTCCCTTTTGAGCGTATCGTCGAGGAAGTCCAGCCGCAGCGCAGTCTCAGCCACCCGCCGCTGTCCCAGGTGATGTTCGTTCTGCTTCAGCCGCCCGCAATGCCGAGCGAGCTCCATGGCCTGCGTCTGGCCGCGCTGCCCGTCGCCTCGGTCTCGGCCAAGTTCGACCTGACCTTCTCGGTGCCGGTAGGCTCCGACGACCTGTCGCTGGCGGTGGATTACAACACCGACCTGTTCGACCGTTCCACCGTGCTGCGCCTGGCCGGGCACTTCCGCCATCTGGTGGATGGCGCCGCCGCGAATCCGGACCTCCGCCTCTCGCTCCTCCTCCCGCTGAGCGAGGGCGAGCGGCATCAGCTCGTGACCGAGTGGAACGACACGTTCAAGGCCTGCGCTCAGAGGCCGCTGGTGCATGAGCTGTTCGCCCGGCAGGCGGCCCTCCGTCCGGAGGCGACTGCGGTAGCGTCTCCCGAGGGTCGGCTCAGCTATGGCGACGTAGAGCGTCGGGCCAACCGGCTGGCCTGGCACCTGCGTGGGCTCGGGATCGGGCCGGAGGTGTTGGTGGCGATCTGCACGGAACGGACGCTGCTGCGGGTGGTGGGCATCGTGGCGGTGCTCAAGGCGGGTGGTGCTTATGTCTCGCTCGATCCGACCTATCCGGAAGAGCGTCTCGCGTTCCTGTTGGGGGACTCGCGGGCGCCGGTTCTGCTGACCGAGGCGCGGTTCGCGGGCCGTCTGCCGCAGACCGGAGCCCGGGTGCTCTGTCTGGACGCCGACTGGGAGTCGATGCAAGGTGAGGAGTGGGTGTCCCCCGGCGGCGGGGTGGGACCGGAGCACCTGGCTTATGTGGTTTACACCTCGGGCTCGACAGGCCGACCCAAAGGGGTCGAGATCCCGCATGCAGGTCTGATCAACCTGGTGCGATGGCACCAGGACCTCTATCAGGTTACGCCGGAGGATCGGGGGACGCAGATCGCAAGCCCGGCATTCGATGCCTCCATCTGGGAGCTGTGGCCCTATCTGGCGGCCGGAGCGAGTGTGCACATTCCGGACGAGGAGACGCGGTTGTCTTCACCGGGGATGATCCGCTGGTGGGCCGAGCAGGGGATCACGCTCGCCTATCTGATGACACCGCTGGCGGAGGGAGTTCTCGAGGAAAAGATCCCCGCGGACCTGGAGCTGCGGGTGCGAGCGCTGCTCATCGGCGGCGACCGCTTGCACCGAGGTCCGGATCCGGAGGTCGGATTCCGTCTCATGAATCACTACGGTCCCGCCGAGTACACGGTCAATTCGACCGTTGCCGAGGTGCCACCCAGAGGTCGGCAGACGGGTGTTCCGACGATCGGCCGAGCGATCGACAACACGAGCATCTACATCCTGGATCCCTGGCTGCATCCGGTGCCGGTAGGGGTCTCGGGCGAGCTGTTTGTGGCCGGCATTGGACTGGCGCGGGGCTACCACGAGCGTCCGGATCTGACCGCGGAGAAGTTCGTGCCGGATCCGTTCAGCGAGGAACCCGGAACCCGGATGTATCGAACGGCGGACCGGGTTCGCTCTCTGCCGGATGGCAACATCGACTTCCTGGGGCGCTTGGATCACCAGGTCAAGGTTCGGGGCTTCCGGATCGAGTTGGGAGAGATCGAGGCGGCCCTGAGCCGGCACGCGGATGTGCGTGAGGTCGTGGTTCTGGCACGGGAAGACCGTCCGGGAGACAAGCGTCTGGTGGCCTATGTGGTGGCTTCGGAGGAGCGGATTCCCCAGGCCGAGGAGCTGCGGTCGTTCCTCTCCGAGCGTCTGCCGGAGTACATGGTGCCAGCGGGGTTCATGGTTCTGGAGGACCTCCCGCTGACGCCCAACGGCAAGGTGGACCGGCGGGCGTTGCCGGTGCCGGAGTGGTCGACGGCAGCCTCGTTCATCGCACCCCGTACGCCGACCGAAGAGATGCTCGCGGGGATCTTCGCCGAAGTCCTGGGGAGGGAACGGGTAGGAGTCGAGGACGATTTCTTCAGCCTCGGTGGTCACTCTCTTCTGGCAACCCGCCTGGTTTCCCATCTGCGCGAGGTTTTTGGCCCGGAAGTGCCCCTCAGGGCAGTCTTCGAATCGCCGACGGTCGCGGCCATGGCGGAAAGACTCGCTTCTCTGCGCGAGGTGCCGCCGGCGCCGCCGATCCGGCCGGCGCTCCGCACCGGCGAACTGCCGCTCTCCTTTGCCCAGCAACGCCTCTGGTTCCTCGACCGCCTGGCGCCGGACAATCCTTTCTACAACATCTACGGCGCGGTCCGGCTGACCGGAGTGCTCGACGTCGCGGCTCTGCGGCGGGCCTTCCAGGAGATCGTCCGTCGCCACGAGACCCTGCGCACAACCTTTCACATGGCGGATGCGCGCCCCATTCAGGCGATCGCCGCCGAACTGGTCTGCGAGGTCCCCCTGGTCGATTTGCAGGGCCTGGCCGAATGGGTTCCAGAGGAGGGTTCCAGGGCCGAGCTCGCGCGGCTCTCGAACGAGGAGAGCCTGCGTCCGTTCGATCTCGCCCGCGGCCCGCTGTTCCGAGCCTTCCTGGTCCGCCTCGGAGCCCGGGAACATACGCTCCTGTTGAATCTCCATCACATCATTTCGGACGGGTGGTCGATGAGCATCCTTTTCCGAGAGCTCGCGACGCTCTACCGCGCGTTCTCCGAAGGTGGGCCATCGCCCTTGCTGGACCTCCCGATCCAGTACGCCGATTTCGCGGTCTGGCAGCGGCAATGGCTGCAGGGAGAGAGGCTCCAGGCCGAGCTCGACTATTGGCGGCGGCAGCTTGCCGGAATCCCCGAGGTTTTGGAGCTCCCGTTCGACCATCCGCGGCCAGCCGTCGAATCGTTCCGCGGCAGCGCGCAGTCCTTCACGTTGCCGGCGGATCTGCTGCGCGAGCTGACCGCGCTGACGCGCCGCCGCGGCGCCACTCTTTCCATGACGATGCTGGCCGGCTTCAAGATGCTTCTCGCCCGCTACTCGGGGCGAGAGGACATCCCGGTCGGCGTCGCGATCGCCAACCGTACCCGGCGGGAGATCGAGGACCTGATCGGCTTCTTCGTCAATACACTCGTCTTCCGCAGCGATCTTGGCGATTCTCCTGGATTCGCGCGGCTGCTGGACCGGGTGCGGGAGACGGCCCTGGAAGCCTACTCTCATCAGGATCTGCCGTTCGAACGTCTGGTGGAGGAGCTGCAGCCCGAGCGGGATCTGAACCGCAACCCATTGATCCAGGTGATGTTTGGTTTTCAGAACTTCCCGCGTTTTGAAGCGGAGATCCAGGGGCTGACACTCTCCTCTCCCGAGAACGGCCCAGTTCCCGCCCGCACCGCGAAGTTCGATCTCACCCTTTTCCTCTTCGAGGCGGAAGGTCTCAACGGGGTGCTCGAGTACAACAGCGAGCTGTTCGAAGCGACGACCATGCGGCGCCTGCTGAGCCATTTCGAGAACCTGTTGTCCGCGGCTGTCGCGCACTCCGAGGTCCCTGTGGCCCTCCTGCCGTTCCTGACGGAAGCGGAGCGCCATCAGCTCGTGCGGGAATGGAACGACCGGGGTTCGGCCGCTCTGGACGCGATGAGCCTTCAGGAGCTATTCGAAGCCCGGGTGCGCAAGGATCCCGAGGCCCCAGCCCTGCTCTTCGGGGAGAAGGTCATCTCTTATGGGGAGCTGAACCGGCGCGCCAACGGTTTGGCCTGTCGTCTGCGCCGCTTGGGCGTCGGTCCGGAGAGCCGTGTGGGGCTCTGCCTGGAGCGCTCGCCGGATCTGATCGTCGCGCTGCTGGCAATCCTCAAGGCCGGTGGCTCCTACGTACCTCTGGATCTGGAGTACCCGCAGGAGCGCTTGGTTTTCATGATGCAGGATTCCAGTCTGCAGGTGCTGGTGGGTGACGAGCGGGCGTTGCAGCGTCTACCCGGGCCCTTGGTCGCTGCGGCGCAGGTCGTCCTGGTTGGCGCCGATTCTGAGCCCGCCAGCGGCTTCGAAGACGACCCTCCCGTCACGACGGTGGGCGACAATCTAGCGTACGTCATGTACACCTCGGGCTCGACCGGCCGGCCGAAAGGGGTGGCAGTGCCCCATCGCGCAGTGGTTCGTCTGGTCCGCGACACCGACTACATTCAATTCGGCCCCGAACAGGTCTTTCTGCAGTTTGCGCCGATCTCCTTCGACGCCTCAACCCTGGAGATCTGGGGTGCTCTACTCAACGGTGCGCGGCTCGTGGTCCCGCCTCCCCACGCCTTGTCGCTGGATGAGCTGGGGCGGGCCGTCGAATCGTATGGAGTTACGACCCTCTGGTTGACGGCGGGTCTGTTCCACCAGCTTGTGGAGCACCAGCTCGAGCGCCTCCGGAGTGTGCGGCAGCTTCTCGCGGGTGGGGATGTGCTCTCGGTGTCGCACGTGCGGAGAGTGCTCGCGGAGCTCCCGGACACGCGGCTGATCAATGGCTACGGTCCGACCGAGAACACCACGTTCACCTGCTGCCATTCTATGCAGGGAGCGCAGCGCTTCGTGTTTTCCGTCCCTGTCGGACGGCCGATCGCCCATACCTGTGTCCACCTGCTGGATCCGCAGGGCCAACCCGTTCCTCTCGGGGTTCCCGGGGAGCTCTGTACCGGCGGGGCCGGGCTCGCGCGCGGCTATTTCGGCAGACCCGACCAGACTGCCGAGAGATTCGTTCCCAATCCTTGCGGCGGAGCTGACGGGGAGGCGACCGGGAACCGCCTGTACCGGACGGGAGACCTAGCGCGCCGGCTTCCCGACGGCAGCATCGAGTTCCTCGGCCGCATGGACCAGCAGGTGAAGGTCCGCGGCTTCCGCATCGAGCCGGCGGAGATCGAGTCCCGCCTCGGCGAGCATCCGGCGGTACTGCAGAACGTCGTGCTCGCCCGCGAGGACGTCCCGGGCGACCGGCGTCTGGTCGCCTACGTCGTCCAGAATCCGGCCTACGAAGCGCTGGAGAGCGGCGCGCAGACCGAGCAGGTCTCGCACTGGAGCGAGCTCTTCGACGACACCTACCGGCAGGACGCCGAGGGCTTCGACCCGACCTTCAACATCATCGGCTGGAACAGCTCGTACACCGACCTGCCGCTCCCTCGGACCGAGATGGAAGACTGGCTGGAGGACACCGTCGGGCGCATCGCCTCGCTCGAGCCGAAACACGTCCTGGAGATCGGCTGCGGCACCGGCTTGATCCTCTTCCGGATCGCGCCCCGTTGCGAGCTCTACGTGGGCACCGACATCTCCGGCCAGGGCCTGGATTACATCGAACGCCAGCTCGGCCACGCGGACCGTCTGGGCATCGACCGCTCCCGTGTCCGGCTTTTGCGCTGTGCCGCCGAACAGCTCGACGGATTGGAGCCCGGCGCCTTCGATACGGTGATCCTGAACTCGGTCGTGCAGTATTTCCCGAGCGCCGGCTACCTGTCCGAAGTGGTCGAGCGGGCGCTGGAGCTGGTGCGCCCCGGCGGTTCGATCTTCCTGGGGGATCTGCGCAGCCTGCCGCTGCTGGAGGCATTTCACGCCTCAGTGGAGCTGTTCAACGCCGAGCCGGAGACGCCGCTGCTGCGCCTGCGCCAGAAGGTACAGGCGCGCCGGCTGCAGGAGAACGAGCTGGTCGTCTCCCCCTCCTTCTTCGCCGTCCTGGCGCGGCGCCTGCCACGCATCGGCCGGGTGGAGGTTCACCCGAAGCGCGGCCGGGCTCACAATGAGCTGACCGGCTTCCGCTATCAAGTCGTGCTCCGGGTCGGCGAGATGCCGGAAGAGACAGCCGTGCCGCAGGCGGCTGTCCCTTGGCTGGACTGGCGGGCGGAGCGGCTGACCCTCGCGTCCCTGCGCCGGCGCCTGGAACAGGAGCGGCCCGGGCTCCTGGGGCTGCGCAACCTGCCGAACGCGCGAGTGAGTGAGGCCGCCGCCGCGGCACGGCTGCTCCGCCGGGCTCTCGCGGGGGCGGAGGCGGGGATCGAGACCTCGGGCGATCTGCGCCGCCTCACGGCCGAAGCGGTCGCGGCAGCCGTCGAGCCCCAGGATCTCTGGGACCTCGCCGCGGAGCTGCCCTATGAGGTCGAGCTGGGCTGGGCCTCGCCCGGCGTCGACGGCAGCTTCGAAGCGGTGCTGCGGCGGAAGGGAGGGGACGGGGGGAAAGGCGAGAGGCCGGTCACGCTCTCCGCGCTGCTCCCGGACCCGCAGCCTCCAGAGGGACCGCTCGGCCACTTCACCAACAATCCGCTCCAGGGACGGTTTGCGCGCCGAATCGCCCCCGAGCTCCGCGCGTTCCTCGGCGAGAGGCTGCCCGACTACATGGTGCCGTCTTCCTTCGTGCTGCTCGATGCCCTGCCGCTCACGCCCAACGAGAAAGTCGACCGCGGGCGGCTGCCCGCGCCAGACCTGCTCGGGCTCAAGACTGGAAGGGTGATCGTGGCTCCCCGGAGCCGCACCGAGGAGAGACTGCTGGAGATCTGGCGTGAGCTGCTGAGAAGCGATCGGATCGGCGTGGAGGACGACTTCTTCGCCCTGGGCGGCCACTCCCTGCTGGCAACCCAGGCCGTGTCGCGGGTGCGCAAGGAGCTCGGCGTGGAGCTGCCGCTACGCACCTTCTTCGAAGCTCCGACCGTGGCGGCTTTGGCGGGAGAGGTCGAGGCGCAGCTCCGTGCAGGAGGGGCGGCGGAGGTGCCGCCGATCGTTCCCGTGAAACGCGAGGGGCCGCTGCCGCTCTCCTTCGCCCAGGAGCGGCTCTGGTTCCTCCACCGGCTCAATGCCCGGTCGCTGGCCTATAACGAGTCGGCCGCCTTCCGTCTGGAAGGCCCGTTGGACGTCAGCGCCTTGCTGTGGAGTCTGGACGAGGTGCTCCGGCGGCATGAGAGCCTCCGCACCCTCTTCCCGGAGGTGGACGGTCGAGCGGTACAGAGGATTCTTCCTTGGATGTCCTTCGACATCCCGTCGGTCGATCTGCGGGAGCTCCCCGGGGATTTGCGAGAAGCGGAGTCCCGGAGGTTGGCGCTCGGTCAGGCGCTGCACCCCTTCGACCTGGAGCGGGGGCCGTTGGTGCGGGGGCTGCTGATGCGCCTGGGGGAGAGGGAGTACGCGGTCCTCTTCTCTTTCCACCACATCGTCACCGACGGTTGGTCGACGGGAATCTTCGTACGCGAGCTGTCGGCGCTGTACAGCGCTCGGATCGCGGGCATGCCCTCTCCGTTGCCGCCGCTCTCCATCCAGTACGCCGACTTCGCCTCCTGGCAGCGGCAGTGGCTGCAGGGAGAGGTACTGGAACGGCAACTCGCGTACTGGAAAGAGCGGCTGACCGGAGTCGCCGTGCTCGACCTGCCCACCGATCACCCCCGGCAGGCCCGGTCCGCTGCCGCGGGAGGCTGGCTCCCTGTCTCCATCGCGCCCGATCTGACGCGGCGCCTGCGGGCCCTCAGCCAGAAGCAAGGGACCACTCCGTTCATCACCCTTCTCGCCGCCTTCCAGGCATTGCTCCATCACTACGCAAGGCAGGACGATATAGCGGTCGGCTCGCCGATCGCCAACCGCACCCGTGCCGAGCTCGAAAACCTGATCGGTTTCTTCGTCAACATGCTCGTGTTACGTACCGATCTTTCCGGGAATCCGGTCTTCTCCGAGCTGGTGACCCGGGCGCGCGAGGTCGCCCTCGGCGCCTACGCCCACCAGGACCTGCCGTTCGAGAAGCTGGTCAGCGAGCTGCAGCCAGACCGGGGCGCGTGGCACAACCCGCTGTTCCAGGTCGGTTTCCAATTGCTCAATCTGCCTCCCGCCAGATTGGAGCTGCCCGGGCTCTCGCTCCAGCCTTTCCCATTCACGGCCCGTTTCGCCAAGTTCGACCTCAACATGGTGCTGACGGAAGAGGAGGAGCAGATCAGAGGGGTGATCGACTATGACTCCGGACTGTTCGAGGCACCCACTGTTGTCCGTCTCCTCGGCCACCTCGAAGCCCTGCTGGCGGCAGCGGTCGCAGACCCTGCGGTCGCCTTGTCCGACCTCCCCCTGCTGCACTCCTGGGAGCGCCATCAGCTTCTGGCGGAGTGGGGAGGGCTGGGGGCAGAGCCTTCCGACCCGACGCAGACACTCCACGCGCGCTTCGAGATGCGGGCTCGGCAGACGCCTGGAGCCCTGGCCGTCACTTGCGCGGGCGCGGCGCTGAGCTATGGCGAGCTGAACCGCAGGGCCAACCAACTCGCCCGGCGGCTGCGGGAGCTCGGAGTCGGGCCGGAAGACCGGGTGGCCCTCTGTCTGGAGCGTTCCCCGGATCTGGTGGTAGGAATCCTGGGCATCCTCAAGGCGGGAGGCGTCTACGTGCCGCTCGATCCCAGCTATCCGCGGGAGCGTCTGGCTTTCATGATCGAGGACGCACGAGCCGGCGTCGTGATCGGGACTGCGGAGTCCATCTTGGGGCTTCCGGGCGCGACGATCCTCCTCGACATCCAGGACGACATGCTGGCGTCGCTCCCCTCCGCGGACCTGGAGCCCCTGGCGGACGGGATGAGCCTGGCCTATGTGATCTACACCTCTGGGTCGACGGGCCGTCCCAAGGGGGTCCTGGTTAGCCATGCCAACGCCGTGCGCTTGTTTGACGCCACCTCGGCGTGGTTCGGTTTTGGCGAACAGGACGTCTGGACCTTGTTCCACTCCTACACCTTCGATTTCTCGGTCTGGGAGATCTGGGGAGCGCTGCTGTACGGAGGCCGGCTGGTGGTCGTGCCGTATGAGGTGAGCCGCTCGCCGGGGCTGTTCCTGGACCTGCTGGCCGCCGAGAAGGTCACGGTGCTCAACCAGACTCCCTCGGCCTTCGCCGAGCTCGCGAGGGTGGACGGGGAGCGTGGCGGCGTTGCGACGGACCTGCGGCTGGTGATCTTCGGAGGCGAAGCCCTGGATATCCCCGGGCTGGCCCCCTGGTTCGCGCGCCACGGCGATGAGAGGCCGCGGCTCGTCAACATGTACGGGATCACCGAGACTACGGTCCATGTCACCTTTCGCCCGCTGCGGGCGGCTGACGCCCGGAGCGGACGGCGCAGCGTCATCGGTGCCCCGATCCCGGACCTGAGCCTCCACGTGCTGGACCCATGGCTGTGGCCGGCGCCGGTCGGGGTCCCCGGAGAGCTGGTGGTCGGAGGCGCGGGACTCGCGCGCGGCTACCTGGACCGCCCGGAGCTGACGGCCGAGCGCTTTGTCCCGGACCCCGTGAGCGGCCGGAGCGGAGCACGGTTGTACCGATCGGGCGACCTGGGTCGGTTCCTTCCCAGCGGCGACTTGGAATACCTGGGCCGGATTGATCATCAGGTCAAGGTCCGGGGGTTCCGCATCGAGCTGGGTGAGATTCAAGCCGCGTTGGAGGAGCATCCGGGGGTACGGCAGGCCGTGGTCCTGCCGAAGGAGGAGCCGGGCGGCGAGCGCCGCCTCGTGGCCTTCCTTGTGGCTCGGCAGGGGAGTGAGCCCTCCGTAGGAGAGCTGCGCGCCATGCTTGCCCGCCGGCTGCCGGATTACATGGTGCCGGCCGGGTTCGTGGTCTTGGAGGACCTGCCGCTGACCCGGAACGGCAAGGTGGACCGCAAAGCGCTGCTGTCGACGGCCGTTCTGGGCCGCGACGAAGTCGTGGCCTATGAGCCTCCGCGCGATCCGGTCCAACAGGTGCTCGTGGAGGTCTGGCAGGAGGTCCTGGGGCTGGACCGGATCGGCATTGACGACCGGTTCTTCTCCTTGGGAGGCGACTCGATCCTGAGCCTCCGCGTCTGCGCCGCAGCGCGGGAGAGGGGGCTCTCCCTGTCGCTGGAGCAGCTCTTCGAGCATCAGACGGTGCGCGAGCTGTCGGAAAAGCTCCGCGGGGACCAGAACGAGCCCGCGCCGGCCGGGCCGTTCGAGCTCCTGTCCGAGCAGGACCGTCTGGCTCTGCCCGATGGGCTGGAGGACGCCTATCCGCTGGCCGCCCTGCAGGCCGGCATGCTGTTCCACAGCGGGTATACCGCCAAGTCGACGCTGTACCAGAATGTCAGCAGCTTGCGGCTGGAGACCCCTTTCGACGGTGCGGCCCTGCGCGAGGCCCTCGGGCAGTTGCTCGCCCGGCATCCGGTGCTGCGGACCTCCTTCGAGATGAGCCGCTTCCGCGAGCCAATCCAGCTGGTCCACCGCCAGGTCGAGCCCCCTCTGGAGGTGGAGGACCTCCGGAATCTGCCGCCCGAGCATCGGGACCGCTGCGTGGCCGAGATGATCGAGGAGGAGCGGCACCGGAAGTTTGACGAAACCGTCCCTCCGCTCCTGCGCTTCCGGGTCCACCTGCTGGAAGACGGCGTCTTCCAGCTCACCGTCGCGGAGCATCACGCGATTCTGGACGGCTGGAGCGTGGCCACTCTGATGGCTGAGCTGTTCCGGCTTTACCGTGAGCTGCGGCAGGGCCGGCCCTCGCCTCCTCCGTCCCCCTCTCGGGTGTCATTCCGCGACTTCGTCGCCCGGGAGCGCCGGTCCTTGGCCTCTGACGAGGAGCGGCGCTTCTGGCTGCGCCTCCTCGAGGGAGCGCCGCGTCTGAGCCTGCCCACCCGGTCCGGATGGAGGGAAGCGCAAGAGCCGCGCATGCGGTCGTGGGAGGGGCCTCTGGAATCCGATTTGACCGAGCGCCTGCAGCGGCTCGCCGGCGTTCTGGGAGTGCCGCTCAAGAACGTTTTCCTGGCGGCTCACTACCGGGTTCTAGGTGAGACCACCGGACAGGCAGACCTGGTCAGCGGTCTGGTCGCCAACGGCCGGCTGGAAGCCGAGGGCGGAGACCGGGTCCTCGGACTGTTCCTCAACACCGTCCCCCTGCGTCTGCGCTTGGCAAGGGGGACCTGGACGGATCTGGTCCGGCAGACCTTTGAGGCCGAGCAGGAGCTGAGTCCCTTCCGCCGCTATCCCATGGCGGACCTGCAGCACCGGCTCGGCGGCGGTGCGCTGTTCGAGACGGCGTTCAACTACGTCCACTTCCACATCCTCCAAGGCCTGGCGAGCGACGACGAGCTGCGGGTCCTCGCAACGACGGCGCATGCGGAGACGAACCTGCCGTTCAACGTCTCCTTCAATCTGGCCGGCCCTTCACTCAGGCTCGAGGTGGAGTACGACGAGGCCCGGTTGGACACCTCGCGCGCGGAGGCGATCGCGGCCCGCTATCCACGAGCCCTGGAGCTGATGGCCGCATACCCTGGGGAGCCTTACGACGCCAGGCCGCTGCTGTCGGATTCCGAGCTCCATCAGCTCCTCCACGAGTGGAACGATACCTGTACCCTGGGGCCGGATTGCCC
>JBKKAU010000858.1:0-5007 GCA_046714475.1 Thermoanaerobaculia bacterium | reverse complement strand
GGGCCGGGTCGCCCGGCTTCACGGTCTCGGGGACCTCGCCGCGCGCGCCGGCGGCGAGGTGTTGGCGGACCGGCTCGGGTACCGGTAGAAGCCGGACCGCCTCCAGCGCCTGGGCGAACGTGGTCGGGTCGGCGGCGAAGGGGCCGGACGCCAGCGTCGCGGGGTCGTCCCCCGGCACATCCGAGAGCAGAAGGGCGAGGACCCGCCCACGCGTAGCACGCAGGGCGCCGCCCCCCTTCAATAGAGAAAGGTGCTTGCGCACGGCGTTGATGGACTGGATCGGCAGCCCTGAGGCGAGCAGCGCCCGTTGCGTGGCGACCAGATCGTCCAAGGAGAGGCCGGGGGCCGGCCTCTCCAGGCAGGCCGAAGCGCCGCCGGAGATCAGGGCGAGGAGTCTCTCGGAGGGGCCGATTTCAGAGAGCCAGCGCTCGACCCGCTCGCCGGCGGCGAGGCTCTGCCGGTCCGGCAGCGGGTGACCGCCCCGCATCTGCTCCCAGCCCGAATCCAGAAAAGAGGGGCCGGAGCGCGGCTGGACGAGGAGCCGCCTTCCCGGCGGCCCTGCTCCACAGGCGCCGCGGGCGAGCGCCGCGGCCGCCTTGCCGATTGCGAGCACGGCGTCGAACATTCCGCCACTCCGTTCGAGATCCTCCCGTGCCAGCCGCTCGGGATCGACCGCCGCGAGGGCGACTCGGGCCCATTGTCGAGCGAGCTCGGGGAGTTGCATGGCGGGCTGTTACTCCGGCTTCTCGTTTTTCCCAATATCCCAGCGGATATCGCCCGAGAACTCCCAGCGGTGCTCGGGGAAATAGACGCCAACCCCGCGCGACGGCGAGGTTACGGTGAACGAGAGCGCCTTGCGCTGGTAGTCGTACGGCGCGCCGTCCCGGGTGTGCATGGCGACGTCCACCAGGTACTCGCCAGGGGCGAGGCGTAGCGCCGGACAGGTCAGCCGCACCGTCCCCTCGCCGTCGAACGCGGCCGGGATGAAGCCTTCGAGGTCGGTGTTGGTCCCCCAGCACTCGAAACCGCGCGGGGTCGAGACGGCGACGCCGAAGACAAAGTCCTCCAGCGGGCGGGCCGTCCGCGCCTGGATCTCGAACACCGCCCCCTCGCCGGACTCCAGGTGGTAGCGCTCAATGCCGCCGGCATCGCCGGCATCGCCGGCATCGCCCGCGAGGAGACGGACCGCGACGATCTCCGCGTCGCGCGAGCCCCAGCGCAGCGGCTCGGCCTCGGGGCGGCTCTCCGGGTTGGCGGGGGCCGTCTCGGCAGACCCCTGATCCAGGGCCTCCTCGCGCTGCTCCTTGGCGGCGCGGTGGACCTCCCCCTCGCTCTCGGCGACCGCCTGACGGTAGGCGTCGATCACCCGGCGCGGCGTCCCCACCAGGCGCTGCACGCCATTTTCGAGCCAGAGCACGCGGTCGCACACCCCTTCGACCAGGTCGAGCGAGTGGCTGACCAGGAGCAGCGTCTTGCCGGCGGCGAGCAGCTCCTCGAAGCGGCGGATGCAGCGGTGCGCGAAGGCCTCGTCGCCGACCGCCAGCACCTCGTCGACCAGCAACACGTCAGGGTCGGTGTGGACCGCGACCGCGAAGCCCAGGCGCACGTACATGCCCGAGGAGTAGTTCTTGACCGGCTCCTCCATGAAGTCGCCGAGCCCGGAGAACTCGACGATCTCGTCGTAGCGGCGGTCGATCTGTCGCCGGGTGAGCCCGAGCACGGCGCCGTTGATGTAGACGTTCTCGCGCCCCGAGATCTCCGGATGGAAGCCGGCCCCGAGCTCGATCAGCGCCGCCACGCGGCCCGCCACGGTGATGCGGCCGGAGGACGGCTTCAGCATCCCGGCGATCAGCTTGAGCAGCGTCGACTTGCCCGAGCCGTTGCCGCCGATGACGCCGAAAGCCTCGCCCTGGGCGACCGTGAAGTCGACGCTCTCGAGCGCCGCGATCGCCTCCTCGGGACGCAGGCCGCGCGACAGGCTCCGTCCGACCAGGGCGCTCTTCAAGGTGCGCAGCCGGTCGCCAGGCATGAACCGCCGGTAAAGCTTCGAGAGCCCCTCGACGCGGATCGCCTCGATCGCCTCGGTCGTCTGCCGGGTCGGCTCGACGATCGTCATGCCGCCTCCACCAGCGTCTCGCGCAGCCGTTCGAAGAGGCTGGCGCCGAGCGTCCAGGCGAACAGGCTCACCAGCGCCATCTGCAGCCAGAGGTCCGGCTCCGGCGCCCGGCCGCGGAACAGCGTCTCTTGGTAGGCCAGGGTGAAGGGTGTGAACGGGTTCAACCGCACAGCCCAGTAGACGAAGGGGTAGGGCCGGACCGAGTCGAGCGGGTAGAGGATCGGGGTGAGGAAGAAGAGCAGCGTCAGCAGGTTCTGGACGATGTCACGGACGTCCTTGAAGTGGACGGTCAACGCCGAGACCCCCAGCGCCAGCCCCGCCACCATGGGCAGGTGGAGCAGCAGGATCGCGGGCAGCATCACCACCCCCGGGCCGCCGACGGGGAACTCGAGAAGCCACCCGGTGAACAGGGCGGCGGCCAGGATCGGCAGCGCGAACAGCAGATGGACCAGGTTCGAGAGCACCGTCACCATGGGCAGCAGCTCGGCTGGGAACACCGCCTTGCGGATCAGCCCGGAGTTGGCGATCAGCGACATCGAGCCCTCAAGAGCCGAGGTCGAGAGCCAGATCCAGGGGAAAAGACCGCAGACCACGAACAGGGCATAGGGGTCGACCCCGGTGGCCCGGGCCTGGAAGATGACGCTGAACACGAAGGTGTAGACCGCCAGCAGCAGCAGCGGGTTGGCCAGCGACCAGAGGAAGCCGAGCACCGAGCCGCGGTAGCGGGCCTTGAGCTCGCGCGACGTCAGCGTCGCGAGCAGGCCGCGGAAACGGAAGATCTGACGGGCGACCCGGAACATTGAGTATGGGAGCGGGCTCTGGGGAGTCGGGAAGCTCGGGTTGAACCGGGACTGCCGCCTTTCTAACCCCTCCCCTGGGGGGGTGTCAAGCAAGCGGGCCTTGATATGCTCTCCCGTGATGCCCGACTGGAGCCCGGTGGACCTCTTGCCCGGCCTGTATGTCGGGCTGCTCCTCCTCGGCCTGGCGGCCGTGCTGCGGCGCTGGTACGACCCGGTGCCCGCTCCGGTGCTCGCCGTCTTCGGGCTCGCCGTCGCCGTCCTCTTCGGCGAGGCCCTGTTCGCCGGCCGGGTCCTGTTGCCGCTCGACAGCGTGCGCGGGCAGGTGCCGTTCACCGATTTCCCGCCGGTCGAACCGCACGGCAACCTCCTGCAGGGCGACCTGCTCCAGCTCGTCACCCCCTCGCTGGCCGCGGTGCGCGAGGCGTTCTCCGCCGGCCGCTGGCCGCTCTGGAACGCACGCGCCGGCGCCGGGATGCCGCTGCTCGCAGACCCGCAATCGCAGGCGTTCCAGCCGCTCGCGCTCCTCGCCCTGCCTTTCCCCTGGCATCGGGCGGCGGGGGTGATCGCGGCGTTGCGCGTCCTGGCGGCCCTGACCTTCTTCTATCTCTGGCTGCGCCGGCAGCGGCTGGGAAGCGGGCCCGCCCTGGCCGGCGCCTTCGCTTACGGGCTCGGCGGCTTCACCCTCCTCTGGGTGGGCTGGCCGCTCGCCAATTCGGCGGCACTGCTGCCGCTGGTCCTCTATGGCTCCTCGCGATGGGCTCAGGAGGGGAGGAGCCGCGACCTCCTGCTGCTCGGGATCGGGGTCCTCGCCTTGCTGCTCGGCGGCCATCCGGAGACCGTGATCCTCGCCCTGGCGCTCGCGTCGGCCTTCTTCCTGGCCGAGCTGAGCCGCCGCCCCGCCGCCGAGCGCCTGCCCCGGCTCGGCCGTGCCGGGCTCGCCCTGGCGGTGACGGTGTCCATCGCCGCGGTGGCTCTGCTGCCCGCGATCGACCTGCTGCCGCGCTCGTTGCGGGCGGCCCGGGGGGAGGTGCGGTCGATACCGGACTCGGACCTCGCCAGGCGCTGGCTGCCGCTCGCGGTGCCCAACGCCTATGGCAACAACCGCTTCGCCGCTTACTGGGGGGCGTCGAACATCAATGAGGACGCGGGCGGTTTCGCGGGGACGGCGACGCTGCTCCTGGCGCTCGCGGGGCTCGCGGCGCGCCGCCCGCTGCAGATAAAACCGCCGGGGGAGCGGCTGGCCTGGGGCGTCGCCGCCGGCTGCCTGGTCTGGCTCGCGCTGCCCGCCTTCTTCGGACTCCCGGCGGCCCTGGCGAGCCGGCGGATCCTCCTGCTCTGGCTGGTCTGCCTGGCCTATCTGGGGGCCTGCTCCTTGGAGCGCTTCCGGAAGGGGGAGCTGCGCCGTTCCGCCCTTCTGGCCGCCGCCGCGGCGCTCGCCGTGATCGTGGTCTGGGGCTCTCTGGCCCACGCCAACCCCGAGGATCCGAGCCGGCTGGAGGTCTTGAGGATCGGCTGGCTCCACTGGCACCTGCGGTTTCTGGTGGCGGCGACGTTGCTGCTGGCCCTGCCCCGGTGGGGTTTCCTGCGGCGGGCGGCGACGGTGGGGGTCGCGGTGTTGATCGCCGCCGAGCTGCTCCTCGCCCACCGGCCCGCGAACCCGCCGATGCCCCGCCATCTCGTACGCCCGGTCAACGATCCCGTCCAGGCCCTCCGGGTGGCCTTGATCAACGACCCGCGGGGCGGCCGTATCGCGGCGCTCGGAAAGGCGTTCCCGCCGAACCTCGCCTCGCTCTATGAGCTCTCCGACGCGCGGGTCTACAACCCCATGGCGCCCGCGGAGTACCTGGCGCATCTGGCGCCGATCATCGCCTCCTGGAACAGTGAGATCCCGGAGCTCGGGGCTCCGGACCACCCGCTCTACGCCGAGCTCGGCGTGCGCTATCTGCTGACCGCGCCCGGCGAGTCGCCGCCGCCTCCATGGCGGCTCGTGCTCGTCCACGGCGCCGCCGCCGTCTACGAGCGGCCGGACGCGTCGCCGCGCCTCTTCCTCGCCGACCCCGGCGGAGGCTCGCGGCTGCGGCTCCTCCATCT
>JBKKAU010000857.1:0-7656 GCA_046714475.1 Thermoanaerobaculia bacterium | reverse complement strand
AATGCGTCAACTTGTAGGGGCGCCATTCATGGCGCCCTCTTCGCTCAACTCTGCTGCTGCAGGGCGGCGACCCGCTTGGCGAGGCGCGACTTGTAGCGCGCGGCGGTGTTCGCGTGGATGACTCTCTTCTGGGCGGTCTTGTCGATCACGCTGAAAATCTGGGGGAGGATCTCGGCGGCCTGGGTGGCGTCGCCGGTGGTGACCGCGGCGCGGAGGCGCTTGATCGCGGTGCGCAGGCGCGAACGGTGGCTGCGGTTGCGCTCACGCTCCTTGACGTTCTGACGGTTCCGCTTCTCTGCAGACTTGGTATTGGCCATCTGGTGCTCTCGCTCCGAGCGTCGTAAGTCTTTCTTGTGGAAAGGGGTCCCTGCAAGACCCACCGCACCGGATGCGGCGGACGGAGGTTTATACCATTCTCAGACTCAGACGTCAACCCCGATCTCGCGCAGCCGCTGCCGCGCCAGGTTGGCTTCGCTGCTCGACGGGTACTGGCGCAGCACCTGCCGCAGCTGCCCGATGCCCTGGGTGCGCTCGTTGAGCTCGAGATGGGCATAGCCCTTCTTGAGCAGGGCGGCGGGCACCTTGTCGCTCCGCGGATAACGGCTGGCGACCGTGTCGAACTGCTCGATCGCCTGCTTGTACCGCTTCTGGCGGTACAAGCTCTCGCCGATCCAGTAGGTGGCGTTGTCGGAGAGGTCGGTCTCGGGGAAGTTGGTCAGGTACTCCTCGAACTCCCGCACGGCGAGGTCGTAGTTGCCCTTGAGGTAGTCGTTGTAGGCGGCGTCGTACAGGGCCTTGGGGTTGGCGCCCCCGCCGCCCCCAAGGCCGGCATTGCCGCGGCCCGCCGGCGGCTGCTGCACCGGCGGCGCCACATCGCCCGGGGGCACGGCGCCCATCGGCAGCGTCGTCTGCGTCGACGGCGCCGTCTCGCGCAGAGTCCTGAGCTCCTGGTTGGTGGTGGCGATCTGCTGCGACAGCTGGGCGAGGCGGTAGTTGGTGTCCTCGAGCTGCGCCTGGAGCTGTTCGATCTGCCCCGACAGCTCCTGGAGCTTGACCTGCATGTCGGCCTCGGTCCGCAGCAGCGAGCCCATCTGCTGGCCGACGGAGGCCTCCAGGTTTTCCACCTCCCGCTTGCTCGGCGCCTGCTGCTGGGCCTGGAGGACCTGCCGCTGGATTTCCGAGAGCTGGGCCTGGAGCTCGTCGATGTCCTGGGACGAGACACAGCCGCCCGCGGCGAGGGCCGCCGCCAGCGCGAGCGTCAGGGTGAGCGGGCGCGAGCACGTCATGTCTTCTCTCCGATCAGCCGACGTTGGACCGGCCGGTGATGACCAGATGGGAACGGCGGTTCTGCGACCAGCAGCTCTCCGAATCGTCGGTGCAGACCGGACGCTCCTCGCCGTAGGGGATGGTCTGCATGCGGCTGTCCGCCACACCGAGGGAGGCCAGGTAGTCGCGGGTGGCGTTGGCGCGGCGCTCGCCCAGGGCCAGGTTGTACTCGTTGGTGCCGCGCGAGTCGGCGTGCCCCTCGATGGTGAGGGAGAACTGCGGCTGGCTCTTGAGGATGTCGGCGTTGCGGGCCAGCTGGTCGCGCGCCTCGTCCGACAGCGACGCCTCGTCATAGAGGAAGTAGACGTCGGGGCTGAAGCCGCGGCGGCGCAGCTCGTCGTTGACGGCCTGCAGGTCGCCCGACAGCGCGTCCTCGGTCGGGTCGTCGGTCACCAGCGAGTCGCTCGGCTCGACCTCCTGGGTGCCGGTGTCGGGGGTCGACGGCTGGGTCACCGTCGTGGTGTCGACGTTCAGGTCGTCAGACGTGGTGGCGGGCTTCTTCTTGGGGCAGCCGTACAGAAAGGTCACCAGGACCGACGCTACGATCCAAACTAGCCATTTGCGGTTCATCTCTTCTCTCCTGATCTGAAAAGCTGCTACGGGGTAACGGCTCGATACTACGGACAATCTAACAAACCCCATCGAAAGCCGCAAATACTTTCTTTCCGAGGAGGTTGCGTAAGCTCCTGCCGCTCCTTCCGTTTCTCAACGTCCCTCGCCGCCGCCGGCACGCAAGGGCGACCAGTCCGCCATGTCGTTGTTGCCCTCGCGGGTGATCTGGCGGAGGTTGCGGCCGTCGAAGTCCATGACGTAGATCTGCTTGCTGCCGCCGCGGCGCGAGGTGAAGGCGATCTTCCGGCCGTCCGGCGAAAAGGTGGGCGACTCGTTCTCGCCGGCGCCGGAGGTCAGCACATCCGTCTGCCGCGTCACCACGTCGGTCACCGCGATCTGGAAGCGGCCGTCGAGGCGTGTGGCGTAGGCGATCCGGTCCCCCTCCGGGCTCCAGGAGGCGCCGTCGTTGTAGGTGCCGCCGGAGGAGATCCGCCGCTGGTTCGTCCCCTCGGTGTCCATGACGTAGATGTGGGGGTTGCCGGCGCGCGACGAGGTGAAGGCGATCTCGCCTCCCTTGGGGCTCCAGGACGGGTTGGTGTCGATGGCGTTGGAGTGGGTCAGGCGCTGCAGGCCGCCGCCGCTGCGGTCGGAGATGAAGATCTCGACGTTGCCTTTGACCGAGCGGGCGAAGGCGACGCGGCCGCCGTCCGGCGAGAAGCTGGGGCTGGTGTTGAACGAGCCGCTGGCGATCACCGGCCGCTTGCGCCCGCTCGACAGCTCGGCGAAGTAGACCCCCGGCGCGCCGCGGAAGAACGAGGTGTAGGCGAGGCCGGAGCCATCGCGGCTCCAGGCCGGAGACATCGAGGTGGAGCGGTGCCCGGTCACCCGCCGCGGGCTCGCCCCGTCGTAGTCCATCAGGAAGATCTCCTTGTGGCCGGTGCGGTCCGAGGTGAAGGCGATCGACGTCAGGGCGAGGCCGGGCCTGCCGGTCAGGTAGCGGATCACCTCGTCGGCGAAGGTGTGGCCGATGCGGCGCGAGGTGCGGAACTCGCCGCGGTAGCGCTTGGCGAGGATCGGCTGGCCTTGCTTCAGCTCGTACAGCCGGCCTTCGAGGACGATCCGGTCACCCTCGGCGCGCACGTCGCCCAGCAGCAGGGTCTCGCTGCCCGCCGCGCGGTAGATCGGCAGGTCGCGGTTGACATCGCCGCTCAGCCCGCGGAACGCCTCGGGCCCCTGGAGGTCGAAGTAGCCGGAGAGCTGGAGGTCCTGCCGCACGGTCGCTTCCATCTCCCGCGCCGCGTCGGCCGCGGCGCCGGAGAGCGCGCCGGTGCCGCGGAAGGCGGGGAAGGCCAGGCGGTGGAGCTGGACCTGGCCGCGCTCCGGCATCTCCAGGACCACCTGGTCGTCCTGCGGATTCGGGTCGATGGGCGGCGGAGGCTGCTGCGCCGAGGTCTGCGGCAGCGTCAGACCGAGCAGCAGGAACAGCGAGGCGATGGCGAGCTGAAAGGTCTTCTTCGATGTCATGGCACCTCTGGTTGGGCGATCCCTGGGCTAACGCACGATCAGGTTGACCCCGAGGGAGTCGTGGCGGTACGCCCTCGGCAAGGGTGGGAAGGGGGAGGCGTTCTGCACCGCGCGCATCGCCGCCAGGTCGAACGAATTGTAGCCGGAAGACTCGGAGACGCGCAGGTCCGTCATGTCGCCGTTCCGCCCGATGCGGAAGGAGATGACCGCCCGGATGCCGCTGCCGAGCGGCGGACGGGTCCAGTTGGCGTCGATCAGCGACAACAGCCGGTCGAGGTAGTAGCCGTAGGTGAAGTCCGGGTTGTCGATGCCGGCGATCTCCGACCCGAAGGCGGTGCTGCCCATCGGGTTGCCGGTGGCGGCGCCGCGCCGGCCGGTCTGGTCGCCCCGGTCCTCTGCCTCGCCCGTACCGGCCGCCGCGGTCTGCCCCGGGGGCGTCGGCTTGTGAGGCTCCGGCGGCTTCTTCGTGGTCTCCGCCGGTTTCTTCGCCGTCTCGGCGGGCTTCTTCCCCGTCTCCGCAGGTTTCTTGGGAGTCTCGGCCGGTTTGGGTTTGGGCTCCGGCTTCTTCTCGGGCTCTTTCTTGGGGAGGACCGGCACGTCCTCCGGCTCGGGCGCGGGCGGCTCGGGCTCCGGTTCCGGCTCGGGCTCCGGCGCAGGGTCCTCGACGGCTGGCTCGGGCGCGGGCGGGGCCGGGCGTTGCCGGGGCGGGGCGGGGCGGGGTACGCCGAGCGCCTGGGCGGGGATGATCGTCACCGGCATGTACTCGGGCGGCTTGGGCGGCTCCTGGAGGCGCGGCAGCGCCCAGGCGGCGGCCACGACCAGGACGTGGAGCACCAGAGCCGCGATCAGGCTCGCGGCCTCCGGCCGGCGGCCGGCGCGCCGCGCCCTCTGGGCGAGCACATGGTCGACGGCGCGGCTCACGTCCTAGTCCTCCTCCGGCCGCGGGCGCTCGGTCACCATGCCCACGCGGACGATGCCGCCGCGATGGAGCAGGTCGAGCACCTCGATCACCTCGCCGTAGGGCGCCTCGCGGTCCCCCTTGAGGAACACCGAGTCGTCCCCCTGGCCCGCGATCTCGGTCTTGAGCATGTCGACCAGGTCCTCGCGCTCGACCGGGGTGTCGCGCACGAAGGTCCGGCCGTCGCGGTCGATCGACAGCACCAGCGGGTCCTCGACGCGCATCGGCAGGTTGGTGGCTTCGGCGCGCGGCAGCGCCACCTCGATCCCCTGGTGGAGCATCGGGGCGGCGATCATGAAGATGAGCAGCACCAGCATCACGTCGACCAGGGGGGTGACGTTGATGTCGGCGAGCACCGCGTCGTCGTCGCCCCCGCCGTCACCATTGCCGATATTGAAGGCCATGCTTCCTCCTTCGGCCCTTCCCTAGGTGAAGTTGCGCTCCGCCAGGTTCATGAACTCGTGGACGAAGTCCTCCATGCGGGCCTTGACCCGCCGGGTGCGCTGCGCGAAGTAGTTGTAGCCGATCAGCGCCGGGATGGCGGCGGCGAGGCCGGCCGCGGTGTTGATCAGCGCCTCGGCGATGCCCGGCGCGACCGCCACGATCGACGTCGAGCCGGACAGGCCGATGTCGCGGAAGGCGACCATGATGCCCCAGACCGTGCCGAACAGGCCGATGAACGGGGTGGCGGAGGCGGTCGTGGCGAGGAACGGGGTCCAGCGCGACAGGCCCTGGAGCTCGACGCCGGCCGCCCGCGCCAGCGTCCGTTGCAGCGCGGTCAGCGAGGTGATGCGGTAGGCGCGCTTCTCGCCGCGCTCCGGCTCCTGGGCGTTCTTGATCTGGCCGTCGATCTCGGCGTAGCCGGCCTGGAAGATGCCGACCAGCGGCGAGGAGTGGAGCTTGCCCGCCTGGGCGTTGACCTCGCTGAAGCGCTGGCTCTGGTGGAACGCCACGAGGAACTTCTCGGTCTGCTGGTCGGCGCGGTGGAGCTGGACGAGCTTGCCGATCATGACCGCCCAGGAGAACAGCGAGAACAGGACCAGGATCAGGAGGATGATCTTGGCCATCGGCCCCGACTGCATGAAGAAGTCGAAAAGCCCCGGCCCCTCCTGCGCGGCCGGTCCTATCTGCAGAATCATCGGAAGAAACATCAGGCGCATGCACGCTCCCTTGTCGTCTGCCAGAAAGCCACCGAGGCCGCCACGATGGCGCCAGGACATGCCGGGTTGTCGCGGGCTCCGGCCATGGGGTCGGCTCTCACCGGCCCCCGCAGCAAGGCGCGTGCCCGCAACAGGGTGGCGTCAGCTCTCCCGGCCGACCGGGGACCCGGGGATTTCGGCCGTCGCGGCCGTCGCCTCCTCGGCCTCGGGCGGCAGCACCACCTTGTGGCGGCGGAGGAACTCGTCGCGGGCCTGCCGGACCACCTCGATCGCCTCGTCGACGGTGTCCACCCAGAAGGGGATGTCGAGGTCGGGCGGCGAGGCCAGGCCGCGGGCGATGATATCCCGCTCGATCCAGTCGCGCAGGCCTTTCCACATCGGACCGACGAAGACCACCGGCCGATCCTTGAGCATGCGCACTTGGAGGAGCTGCCAGACCATCATGGCCTCCAGCGTGGTGCCGATGCCGCCGTCCACCACGATGTAGGCGTGGGAGAGGCGGATGAACTGGTGCAGGCGGGAGAAGAAGGTCGAGTGCTGGGCGACCTCGTCCAGGAACGGGTTGGGCTGCTCCTCCATGGGGAGCAGGATGGTCAGCCCGAACGAGCGGGTCTTGTAGCGGTAGGCGCCGGCGCGCGCCCCCTCGTTGGCGGCGCGCATCAGCCCCGGGCCTCCGCCGGTGACGATGTCGCATCCCATATAGGACAGCTGGCGCGCCAGCTCCCGCACCTTGGCGTAGGTCGCGTCCTGCTCCTGGATGCGGCTGGAGCCGAAGATCGTGACCCGGAAGTAGCGCCGCTCGATCGGCGCCCGGCGGTCGAGCCAGGCGATCAGCCTGTAGAGCGTCAGAATGGTGCGGTCGAACAGGCGCAGCGCGTAAGTGCGGCTCTTGCGGCGGAAGCGCTGGCCCTTGGTCTCGCCCGGACGGGCCGGGGGCTGGGGCAGGGTAAGGCGGGCGGACATGGCGGCTGTAGACTCCGTAATCCTCTGAACCGTAAGCGTCTCCGGCCGCTGGGCCGGCTTCCTTTTCTATAAGGTGTCGCAAGTCTCGTGCCGGGGGACTGGGGCGCCGCGGAGCTGTCCTCTATATAGGTATACGGAGGTCGAGGGCTCAACGTTCAAGGTCGGCGTCTCGGCGACCTGGGTCGCGGCGATTCGCACCGCGGTCGGAGCCTCTCGCACCGCGGTCCGGACTGCCCGCACCCCGGGATGAGAGGCTGCGACCCAGGTGCGGACGGTTCGGACCGCGGTAGGAACGACTCCAACCGCGGTGCGGACGGTTCGGACCCCGGTGCGGACGGTGCGGACCGCGGTGTGAGCGGCCTGGACCACGGTCGGAGCGGCTCCAACCGCGGTGCGGAGGACCGCGACCGCGGTGGGGATGGCTCGGACCGCGGTCGGAACAACGCAGACCGCGGTGCGAACCTCCCCTGATGTCATCCTGAACGGAGTGAAGGATCTGGGCGGTGGTGCCTCCCCCCTGGGAGGGTGGGCGGTAGGGAGCGGGGGAGGTCAGGAGGGGGGCTTCTTCCGGGTATAGACCGGGCAATAAACGTCCTGGATGCCGTGCTGCGGTCTCCGGAAGCCTTAGCGGACCTTCTGGAAGCAGCCGGGGCGTTGGCGCTCGAACGCGCGGGGGTAATCCTCGACAGCCGGGTCGCCCGGGAGTGATGCGGAACGAGTCGGGAGGGTTGGGGGAGGCTCTGCCAACCCTCCGCGACGACTCCGCTAGACTGCGGGAAGACTTCCAAGAGTTGCGGCGGGCCTTCCAAGAGCTGGAGGAGGGCTTCCAAGGACTGCGGAGTGGCTTCCAAAGGTTGCGGAGGGGCCTTCCAAGAGTTGCGGAGAGCCCTCCGGGAGTTGCGGAGGATCTTCCAAGAGCTGCGGGAGGGCTTCCAAGGACTGCGGAACCGCTTCCAAGAGTTGCGGGAAGACTTCCATCGGCTGCGGGACGGCTCCCAAAGGCTGCGGAACGGCTTCGCAAGGCTGCGGAACGGCCTGCCCCGGCTGCGGCGCCTTCCCCCAGAGCTCCGGAGCCTCCTCCCCCGACTCCGGAACGATTCTGCACTGGGACCGGCCCAACGGGCCGGGAGACCCTAGCCCAGGGCTGAGGCCGCAGGCCGATGCCCTGGGAAA
>JBKKAU010000856.1:0-5347 GCA_046714475.1 Thermoanaerobaculia bacterium | reverse complement strand
GTGCGAGACCCGTCCTTATATAGATACCGGCCCGGTGCTGGAGCGGGAGCTCGCGGCGCGCTCCGGCCTCGGCGCGGTGGGGAAGAACACCCTGCTCCTGCACCGCAAGGCCGGTTCCTGGTTCCTGCTCGGCGAGCTGTTCCTCTCCCTGGAGCTGGCCCCCGATGCGCCGATCACCGACCTCTGCGGCCGGTGCACGCGCTGCCTCGACGCCTGCCCGACCGGCGCCCTCGCCGAGCCCTACCGCCTGGACAGCAACCGCTGCATCAGCTACTGGACCATCGAGCACCGGGGGAGCCTCCCCGACGCGGCGCGGGAGATGGTGGGGGATTGGGTCTTCGGCTGCGACGTCTGCCAGGAGGCCTGTCCCTACAACCGCCAGCCCGAGGGGGCGGACCACCCCGGGATGCGGCTGCCGCCCGAGCGCGCCGAGCTGGACCTGGCGCGCCTCCTCCTGCTGCCGCGGGAGGAGTACGTGGAGCGTTTCCGGGGGAGCCCGATGAAGCGCGCCAAGCTCGAAGGGCTGCAGAGGAACGCCGCGGTGGCCATGGGCAACCGCGGCGAGGAGCGCTACGCCGGCCCGCTCGCCCGGGCGCTGGCGGAAGGGGAGCCGCTGGTGCGCGCCCACGCCGCCTGGGCGCTGGGCAGGATCGGGACCGCCGAGGCGCTGGACGCCCTGGAGACGGCGTGGCGGACGGAAGAGGACGAGGCGGTCCGGGAGGAGGTCCGCTCCGCCCTGGCGGCCCCATCCCCTTGCGATTGACACCCCCCTCCCGCGCCCCTATACTCGAACGCCCGAGTTCTCAAGGAGTTATCACAGAGCTCGAATCCCCCACGTCCGTGGGGAAGACAGGCCCAGGCGCCTGAATCCAAGCCCAAGGAGGAACGTCTTTCATGCCGGTCAGTGAAGAGAGCCAGGACTTGACCATGGTCGAGTCCGACGACTACAGCCCCCAGGACTACCAGAAGCTCCTGGAGCTGTATGACGAAAGCATGCGCAATCTCACCGAGGGTGAGATCGTGCCAGGTCGGGTCATCGGGATCACGTCGAACTCCGTGATCGTCGACGTGGGGTACAAGTCGGAAGGCTTGGTCCCGATCGAGGAGTTCACCGACCGCGACGGCAACATCACCGTCGAGGTCGGCGAAGAGGTCGACGTCCTGCTGGAGAAGACCGAGGACCTCGAAGGTCACGTGCTTCTCTCCCGGACCAAGGCACAGCGCCTGCGCCGCTGGACCGAGGTGGAGCGGGCCTACAAGGAGAGCAGGATCATCAAGGGGCGTGTCACCGACCGCATCAAGGGCGGGCTGACGGTCGACGTCGGCCTGCGCGCCTTCCTCCCCGGCTCCCTGGTGGACATCAAGCCGGTCAAGAACCTGGAGTCGCTGCGCGGCCAGGAGCTGGAGTTCAAGGTCATCAGCCTGGACCGCCGGCGCAACAACATCGTGCTGTCGAGGAAGGCCGTGCTCGAGACCGAGCTGGCGCGCAAGAAGGCCGATACGCTGACGCGGCTCGAAGAGGGCGCGCGGCTGCGCGGCGTGGTCAAGAACATCACCGACTACGGCGTGTTCATCGACCTCGGCGGCATCGACGGCCTGCTGCACATCACCGACATCTCCTGGGGCCGGGTCAGCCACCCCTCGGAGCACTTCTCGGTCGGCGACGAGGCCGAGGTCGTGGTCTTGAAGTTCGACCGCGACACCGAGCGCGTCTCGCTCGGCTACAAGCAGAAGAGCGAAGACCCGTGGACGCTGGTCGACAAGAGGTACCCGATCGGCTCGCGCGTGCGCGGCCGCGTGGTCTCGATCGTCGACTACGGCGCCTTCATCGAGATCGAGGAGGGGGTCGAGGGCCTGATCCACGTCAGCGAGATGTCGTGGACCAAGAAGGTCGTCAACCCGGCCAAGATCCTGGAGGTGGGCGACGAGGTCGAGGCGATCGTCTCCGAGCTGGACATGGAGCAGCGCCGCATCTCGCTGTCGCTGCGCCAGACCGAGCGCAACCCGTGGGAGGAGCTGGCCGACAGCCATCCCGAGAGCACCATCATCGAGGGCAAGGTCCGCAACCTGACCGAGTTCGGCGCCTTCGTCGAGATCACCGACGGCATCGACGGCCTGATCCACGTCTCCGACATGAGCTGGACCAAGCGGGTCAAGCATCCGAGCGAGGTGCTCAAGAAGGGCGACACGGTGCGGGCGCGGATCACCAACATCGACGTCGAGAACCAGCGGGTGTCGCTGTCGATCAAGGAGTTCATGCCCAACGAGTGGGAGGACTTCGCCCGCGAGCACAAGCCCGGCGACCTCCTCGACGGCCGGGTGGTCAACGTCACCGACTTCGGTCTCTTCATCGACATCTTCAACGGTCTCGAGGGTCTGGCGCACGTCTCCGAGATCGAGGTGCCCGCGGGCGTCCGGCTGGAGGACAACTTCCAGGTCGGCGACTGGGTGCGCACCCGCGTGCTGCGCATCGAGGAGGACGACAAGAAGGTCGGCCTCTCCATGCGCGGCGTGGAGCAGCCCAGCGACGAGGAGATGGCGGAGCTCAAGGCGACGGCGGCCGCCGCCGCCCGGCGGAGCGGGGACGAGGGGGAGACGCGCGGCAAGAAGCGCGGCGCCAAGGAGCAAGAGCCGGAGCCGGAGCACGAGGAGCCCGGCGAGCACGACGAGGACGAGCAGGAGCCGGCCCCGGCCGAGGACGACGAGTAGCCGCGAACCCGGGAAAGGCGTGCCGCGGCCCCGGGCCGCGGTCCGCCTCACCCCCCACTGACCCGAAAGGGAGGGGCGATGACGGAACCCGAAGAGGACGACGTCAAGGATGGCATGACCAAGGCCGAGCTGGTGGAGGAGGTCGCCCGTACCACCCAGCTGACCAAGAAGCACGCGGAGATCATCGTCAACACGGTCTTCGACAGCATCGTCCATTCGCTCAAGGAGGGGGAGAAGATCGAGCTGCGCGGCTTCGGCAGCTTCCGGATCCGCCACCGCGGCGCGCGGACCGGCCGCAACCCCAAGACCGGGGACCGGGTGAGCGTCCCCCCGAAGCGCATCCCCTATTTCAAGCCCGGCAAGGAGCTCAGGGAGCTGCTCAACGACGAGTGCTGAGCCGGCGGGTGTCCCCTCCCCTGGAGGACATCGCGCGGCCGATCCCGCGAAAGTGATGGAAACTCTCTTCGCTCCCTGGAGGTATGCGTACATCACCTCCCAGAAGGCTCCGGACGACGGCTGCTTCTTTTGCGCCGCCGGCCGGCGGCCGGACGATCCGGACGGCCTGGTGGTCCACGTGGCGCGGCACCACCTCGTCATGCTGAACCTCCATCCGTACGCCAACGGGCACATCATGGTGGCGCCGCTCGACCACCTGAGCTCGCCCCAGGAGAGCGGCGAGGAGGCGCAACGGGAGTTCTGGCCGTTGGTGCTACGCTGCCAGCGGGTGCTCGCGGCGGCCTATTCGCCGCACGGCTTCAACCTGGGGATGAACCTGGGCACGCCGGCGGGCGCGGGAGTGCCGGGGCACTTCCATTTCCACCTCGTCCCGCGTTGGAACGGGGACACGAACTTCATGACCGTGCTGGCGGAGACCCGGTTGATCCCGGAGGACCTCTGCCAGTCGCGCGATCGTCTCAAGGCGCTCTTCGCGCAGGAGGACTAGTTGGCGGAACCTGGCAGCACCCCCGCTCCCCGGACGGCGACGGAGGCCGCGACGGGCAACGCCCTGGTGGCGGCCGTGGCCGCCTGGCTCGTGCCGGGCCTGGGGCATGTCTATCTCAAGCGGTGGCAGCGCGGGCTGGTCTTTTTCGCGCTGGTGATGGTCTCGCTCTGGGTGGGCTGCTCGCTGGAGGGCAACCTCTACCGCGTGATCCCGAACCAGCCGCTCTCCATGCTGGCGACGCTCGGCTCGATGGGCATGGGCATCCCCTACTTCATCCTGCGCTACGGGATGGGCTACGCGGGCGCCATCGTGTCGCCCGGCTACGAGTACGGCACCGCCTTTCTGCTGACCGCCGGGCTGATGAACCTGCTGCTGGTGCTCGACGCCTGGGACATCGCCCGTGGGGTGAAGGACTGACATGCTGAGCCACTTCTTTCTGATGGTGCTCTACGCCCTGGTGGTGAGCCTGTTTTTCACCCTGCTCTGGCGGCGCGAGCGCCGCCAGCAGGTGCACCTGTTCCTGCAGCTGTTCCTCGGCATGGTGGTCGGCGGCCTGGTGGTGGCTTGGCTGATGTACCCCTTCCCGTCGGGACCTCCCGCTCCGATTCCCTGAGGACCGCCGCGCGTTAAACCATGCGATCCGAGCCCGAGGAGCTTCTCGTCGTGGCCGGCGAGGCCTCGGGGGACCTCCATGGGGCGCGGCTGGTCTCCGAGCTGCGCCGGCTGATCCCGGACCTCCACGTCTTCGGGCTCGGCGGCGACGAGCTGCGCGCCGCCGGTCTCGATCCGGTCGCCCACAGCGCCGAGATCTCGGTCGTCGGCATCACCGAGGTGCTCAAGATCCTGCCGCGCGCCCGCCAGATCTTCGCCGAGCTGCTGCGCCAGGTCGACTTGCGCCGGCCGCGCGCCGCGGTGCTGATCGACTTCCCGGACTTCAACCTCCGTCTGGCGCGCGAGCTCAAGCGGCGCGGCGTGCGGGTGGTCTACTACATCAGCCCCCAGGTCTGGGCCTGGCGCCAGGGACGGGTGCGGACCATCGCGAAGGTGGTCGACCGCATGCTCGTGCTCTTCCCCTTCGAGGTCGACTTCTACCGCGGTTTTGGGGTGGACGTGGTCCACGTCGGGCATCCGCTGGTCAACGAGGTGCCGCAGCTCCCGGGCGCCTGGGATGTCGAGGCGCCTGACGCCGGGCCGTACCGGCTGGCGCTGCTGCCCGGCTCGCGCGGCAGCGAGATCGACGCGCTGCTGCCCACGCTGCTCGACGCCGTGCGGCTCCTCGCCGCGCGGCTGCCGGTGCAGGCGAGCCTGATCCAGGCGCCGACGGTCTCCCGGGAGCTGCTGGAAGAGCGGGTGGAGCTCTCCGGCCTGCCGGTCCGCATCATCTCCGAGGACCGCTTCGCGGCGATCGCGGACTCCCATCTCGCCCTCTGCGCCTCCGGCACCGCCACACTGGAGGTAGGATTGCTGGGGACGCCGATGATCGTGCTCTACCGGCTGGGGCTGTGGACCTGGATGCTGGCGCGGATGATGGTGCGCCTGCCGTTCTACAGCCTGGTCAACCTGGTGCTCGGGCGGGCGGTGGTCCCCGAGCTGTTGCAGTGGCAGGCGACGCCCGGGCGCATCGCCGACGAGGCCGAGCGGCTGCTCACCGACGACGTGGAGCGGGCGCGGCTCCGGGCGGGGCTCGCGGAGCTG
>JBKKAU010000855.1:0-6906 GCA_046714475.1 Thermoanaerobaculia bacterium | reverse complement strand
CCCCGGGGGCGGCCCACCTCCGCGGCCTGGGGGGGGGGGGTTCTTCTTACGGGAACCCTTTGTGGGTGCCCTTCGGGAGGGCGGCCACAAGGGCCGCCGCTACGTCCTCCGGCCGCGTCCGCCGCCGCGGATCATCCGCCAGATCGCCAGCAGCACGAACGCGCCGACGACGGCGATCAGGAGGCTGCGCCAGTCGATCTCCCCGGACAGGCCGCCGAAGCCGAGCGCCGTCGAGAGGAAGCCGCCGAGCAGCGCGCCCACGATGCCGACGATGATGGTGATGATGCAGCCGCCCGGGTCCCGGCCCGGCATCAGGGCCTTGGCGATCAGCCCGGCGATCAGGCCCAGTACGATCCACGAGATCAAGCCCATGCCTTCCATCCCGTTCTCCTTTCCCATGCGCAGCGAAACAGCCTGCTTCTTCAGATAAAGGATTGCTAGGCGCGTGCCAGGCCCTCACCCCCCGGCCCCATAGGCGCTAACTTTGGCTGGAGAGAGGGCGGTGGTGCCTCCCCCCCTGGGCGGGCGGGCGGTAGGGAGCGGGGGAGGTCAGGAGGGGGGCTTTTTCGCGACGCGCCCTCGGCTCTGCGCCGACTCCGCCCACGAAATCAAAGACTTGGCTAGTCAGGAATCGGGGGGTATCCGTCACCGCCTGAAGAAAACCCCCCACCTGACCTCCCCCTCTCCCTACCACCCTCCACCCAGGGGGGGAGGCACCACCGCCCTCTCTCCAGCCAAAGTTAGCGCCTATGCCCCCCGGCCCCTCTCCCGCCACCCCTCCCCTCCTCCCCGGGAGAGGGGGAGATCCAGGGATAGAATGTCCCGGCCATGCCCGAGACTACCGAGCCCCTCCAGACCCGCCCCCGCCTCTTCCTGATCGACGGCTACTCGAACATCTTCCGCGCCTTCTACGCCATCCGCAACCTGTCCAACTCGCGGGGGGAGCCGACCAACGCGGTCTACGGCTTCGTCCAGATGCTCAGGAAGCTCCTGCGCGAGGAGAAGCCCGACCTGATCGGGGTCGCGCTCGACGTGGGAAAGACCTTCCGCAGCGAGAAGTTCCAGGACTACAAGGCGAACCGCGCCCCCATGCCCGAGGACCTCGCGGCGCAGATGCCCTGGATCCGCCGCGCCCTCGAGGCGCACCGCATCCCGGTGCTGTCGCTCGAAGGCTACGAGGCCGACGACGTGCTGGGGACGCTGTCGTGCCGGGCGGCCGAGGCCGGCTACGACGTGATTCTGGTCTCCGCCGACAAGGACCTGATGCAGCTCGTCGAGCCGCGCGTCTCGCTGTTCCACACCGGCCGCAACAAGCTCTACGGCCCCCAGGATGTCGCCGAGGACTTCGGCGTGCCGCCCGGGAAAGTGGTCGACGTGCTGGCGCTGATGGGCGACTCGATCGACAACATCCCGGGCGTTCCCGGGATCGGCGAGAAGGGCGCCAGGTCGCTGATCCAGGAGTACGGGTCGCTCGAAGAGCTGCTGGCGCGCGCCGGCGAGGTCTCCCGCAAGGCCTACCGCGAGGGGCTGCAGCAGAATGAGGAGCAGGCCCGCCTCTCCAAGGAGCTGTCGACCATCCACTGCGACCTGCCGGTCGACTTCGACCCGGAGGCCCTGCGCCACGATCCGCCCGACCAGGAGGCGCTGCGCCGGCTCTACACCGAGCTGGAGTTCTTCTCGCTGGTCGAGGAGCTGCAGCGCGAGCCCGCGCCGGCCGGCGAGGCCCTGGGTCCGGCCGGCGAGGTCGAGTCCGTGGCCGACTGGCAGGCGCACGCCGCGCGGCTCACCGAAGCGGGGGAGGAGGTCTACATCGCCGTGCTCGGCGAGGAGCATCCGATCGGCCTCGCCATGGCCGGGACGGGGGACGACCCGGTGGTCTACACGGATTTCCGGCGCTCCGAAGCGTTGCGCCAGGCGGTGGTCGAGACGGTCGGGAGCTGGCTCACCGACTCCCAGGTGCGCCTCTCGGGGCACAACCTCAAGGAGGTGCTGCGCCTGTCGCCGGACGGTCCGATCTGCCGTTCCGCCCTGTTCGACGTGATGCTCGCCTCCTATCTCATGAAGCCGTCGGTCCACGGCCACAGCCTGGACGAGCTGGCGCTGGAGCGGCTCGGGCGCAAGGCGATCAGCGCCAAGGAGGCGGGTTGGGACAAGGGGCAGGAGCCGCCGGTCGGCGACTCGCGGCTCGCCGAGTACGCCTGCGAGCGGGTGGGGCTCGCCCGGCGCATGCTCGACCCCATGCGGCAAGAGCTGGAGGCGAGCGGCCTCGCCGGGGTCTACCGCGAGATCGAGGCGCCGCTGGTGCCGGTCCTGGTCGGCATGGAGGAGACGGGGATCCGGCTCGACACCGGGTTCCTCAAGGACATGTCGGTCGAGCTCGGGCGGGAGCTTGCCGGACTGGAGGAGGAGATCTTCCGCCAGGCGGGCGAGCGGTTCAACCTCAACTCGCCGCAGCAGCTCGGGGTGATCCTGTTCGACAAGATGAACCTGCCGGTGCTCAAGCGGACGCAGAAGACCAAGAGCTACTCGACCGGCGCCGAGACGCTGGAGGAGCTGGCGGGCCGCGGCTACCCGATCGCCGAGTCGCTGCTGCGCTACCGCGAGCTGACCAAGCTCAAGTCGACCTACGTCGACGCGTTGCCGACGCTGGTCGCCGCGGACGGGCGGCTCCACACCCGTTTCAACCAGGCGGTGGCCGCGACCGGGCGGCTGTCGTCGATCAACCCCAACCTGCAGAACATCCCGATCCGCACCGAGCTCGGGCAGAGCATCCGCCGCGCCTTCGTGGCCGAGGATGGGAACGTCCTGCTGGTCGCCGACTACAGCCAGATCGAGCTGCGGGTGCTCGCCCACATCGCCGAGGACCTGGAGCTGATCCGCGCCTTCACCGCGGGCGAGGACATCCACCGCGCGACCGCGGCGACGGTCTTCCGGGTGGCGCCGGAGCTGGTGACGGCCGAGCAGCGGCGGGCGGCCAAGACCATCAACTTCGGCATCCTCTACGGCATGAGCGCCTTCGGCCTGTCGCAGGCGCTGAGCATCCCGACCAAGGAGGCCGACCTCTTCATCCGCGCCTATCTCGACCAGTTCCCCGGGGTGCGGCGCTACGTCGAGGAGACGCAGGAGAGCGCCGGGCGCGAGGGCAAGGTGACGACGCTCTACGGCCGCATCCGCTGGCTGCCGGATATCCAGAGCAAGAACCGGGGGCTGCGCGAGAGCGCCCGCCGCATGGCGATCAACGCCCGCATCCAGGGGACGGCCGCCGACCTCCTGAAGAAGGCGATGATCGCGATCGACTGCCGGCTGCGCCAGGAGCACCCGGAGGCGCGCCTGCTGCTCACCGTCCACGACGAGTTGGTCTTCGAGCTGCCGGAGGCCCAGGCCGAGCCCGCCGCGGCCCTGGTGCGAGAAGAGATGGAAGGCGTCGCCGCCCTCAAGGTGCCGCTGGTCGTTGATACCGGGTGGGGGCGGAGCTGGTACGAGGCGAAGGCGTAGCTCTCAGGGGATGTCCGCCACCCAGATCAGATAGAGGCCCGAGGAGCGGCCTTGGAGAGCGTTGTAAAGCTTCGAGTCGGCTGTCACCAGAGGACAATCGAGGGCAGCGGACAGGGCAAGGTAGAGGCTGTCGTAGAAGCTTCGTTCCCAAGTCTGTGCGATCTCCCAGGCTATGTCGGCCAGCTCTGTAGAAGGATGAAGATTGACAGGCAGGCGCCGGAGATCCTGAAAAATGGCTTTTACCGCCGCCGCCGAGACTTCGTTGCGGCGCCAGTGTTTCCAGAGCACATTCCCAATCTCCGCCCAGATCAAGTCTGGGGACAACAGCTCCAGTCCTGGCCCGAGCAGGCGATCCGCGGCGTCGGAGTGGTCTTCGGGAAGGAACCATTTGACTGCTACGCTTGCGTCAACTACATACCTTGTCACCGATCACGATCCTCACGGATCAGGTCGCTGCTGTCGCCGTGGATCTGGCCGGTCAGACGCTGCCGCCATTGCCGGGTAACCTGCCGGGCTTCCTCCATGGAGTAGGTCGCGGCAGCTTCCAGGATCGCCTTGGCCTCTCCCTGGAGGGATCGTCCATGGCGCTTTGCCCGGCTTTTGAGCCGTTCGACGGTGTCTGAGTCGAGATCTCGTACGAGGACTTCCGCCATCTGGCACCTCCTTGCTAGCAAAATGATAGCAAAAGATTGAGGCGCAAGCGAGCACCAGGGCCTCACGGCACCGTCTGCGAGACCTCGATCGCGGCGAGCACCAGGTCGGCCCAGGGGGCATGGCCTCCCCACTCCTTCTGGATGCGGGCTTTTTCCTCCCGGAACTTGGGCAACGCGGCCAGCACGTCCTGCGGAGTGGGGGTGCGGATGGTATCCGGCCGTGTCGCGAGCCAGGCCATGACCTTGGGCAGGGCGGACTCGGGCGTGCCGTCGTAGCGCATCGGGTCGAAGCCCGCGAGGTCGGAGACGAACTTCATGTAGACGTGCCCTTCCGGCACCAGGAGCAGCCAGTCGTGCTTCTGGCCGCCCTTGCGGCCTTCTTCCATGTACCGCCGGGCCATGGCGATGCCGAGCTCCAGGGGCATGTTGAAGCGCGCCAGCTGCTCGCTCCCCTCTCCCCGGCAGCGCGAGAGGTCGTGGATCGAATACCGCGACGAGAAGATCGCCTGGACGATCCTCTCCATCCGGGACTCGGCGACGCTGCCCGACTCCAGGGCGCTCCTCGGGATGAAGCCACAGCAGACGGTGGCGAAGAGGATGGCGTCGAGGGTCGGCTCGAACTCCTGGTCGAAAGGGCAGTTTATAAAAACCGCTTTGGCGGGATCGATCGTGAGTTTGCCGTGACCGAAGTGCTGGCGCACTCCCTTGCGAGACCCCTGGACCATGGATGCTAGTACTTGAGGCTCTTGGCGAACTGCTCGATCTCGGAAAGACGGCTCTGGCGTTCTTCCCGGTCAGGATAGATGACGGTCGAGACCGACGGCGACGTCGATGTCCCCTGGATGATCTGCAGGACCGCCTGTGCCGTGGCCTGAACGCTGCGCGGGTTTTCGACCCGGACGGCCTGGACCTCGTCCCTGGAGGAGCCGCTGTAGACGAAGGGAGGCGGCTCGGCGCCTCGCAGCAGGATCGGGATGAGACATTTTTCGGGGTCCTGCCAGATGGACTGGAGCACCGCCTGCCAGGTGAACTGCTGGGCCGGGTCGACGCCGGCCTGGGGCCCGACGATGACCAGGAGGTTCCTGGCGGACCGGGTCGCCTCCTCGATCAGGCGCTGCCAGTCGGTCTCGGGGTGATGGACGCCATTGGAGGACCAGACCTGGAGCCCCTGGCGGCTCAGCTCGTTGCGTAATCCTTCGGCGAAATCCTTGTACGCGGTCGGGTAGGAAAGAAAGACGTCCATGTCCGGGGATCTCTGCAAGGCCGGTTCCGCGAGTGTAGCACCCTTGACGCAGGGCTCAAGGGATATCTTCCACCCACAAGAGATCAAGGCCCGAGGAACGGCCCTGGAGGGCGTTGTAGAGCTTTCGGTCGGCTGTCACCAGAGGGCAATCGAGAGCAGCGGACAGAGCAAGGTAGAGGCTGTCATAGAAGCTTCGTTCCCAGGTTTGAGCGATCTCCCATGCCATATCGGCCAGCTCTGTAGAAGAATGAAGATGGATAGGCAGGCGCCGGAGATCTTGAAACATGGACTTCACCGCCACCGCTGAGATTTCGTCGCGGCGCCAGCGTTTCCAGAGCACATTTCCGATCTCGGCCCAGATCAAATCCGGGGCTGAAAGCTCCTGCCCGGATCCAAGCAGGCGATCAGCAGCGTCGGAGTGCTCTTCGGGAAGGAACCATTGGACAGCTACGCTTGCATCGACCACGCACTTCTTCACCGATCCCGATCCTCACGGATCAGATCGCTGCTGTCACCGTGGATCTGCCCGGTCAGGCGCTGCCGCCACTGCCGGGTGACCCGAAGGGCTTCCTCCGTCGAGTAGGTCGCGGCGGCTTCCAGGATCGCCTTGGCCTCGCCTTGCAGAGAGCGTCCATGGCGCTTCGCCCGGCTCTTGAGCCGTTCGACGATGTCTGAGTCGAGATCTCGTACCAGGACTTCCGCCATACGCCACCCCCTTGCTAGCAAAATGATAGCAGAGGGCCGAGCGGCAGCAAATACGGGGAGGCTACTCGTACACGAACCGCACGTCCTTCTGGACCTCCTCGGACAGGCTCTTGTGGACCGGGCAGGTGAGGGCGGCGCGCTCGAGCTTTTCGCGCTGCTCGGCCGTAAGCCCGGCGGGCATGGTGAGGGTCACCGGGATCGCGCCGATGCGGCGCGGGTTCGACGCCATGTGCTTCTCCAGCCGGAAGGAGAGACCGGTCAGGTCGATGCCTTCACGCTCGCCGACGATGGCGATCAGCGTCATCATGCAGGCGCCGAGGGAGGCCGCCGCGAGGTCGGTGGGAGAGAACGAGCTGCCGTCCCCCTGGTTGTCCACCGGAGGGGCGGTGCGGATCGTCGTCCCCGAGGGTCCATGGGTGAGCTCGGTCTTGAGGTTGCCGACGTACCTGCCTGTGATCTCGACCGCCATCGTCTCTCCTCCTGAGGCGCGCCTGTCGCCGGACGCGCCGGGTTGGACCCCGAGTCTATCAAGGCCGACGCAGCAGCCAGCGGTATAATCCGTATCAGGCGATGCGAGTCACATTCTTCCTGGACGAGGACGGTCTGGACCACCTCCGGCGCCTCGATCCCGACGAGCACTGGCGCGAGCTGCAGGTGGGCGAGCGGGCCTGGGGGCTCCAGACCTATCTGCGGCTGGCCCGCGCGGGGTATCCGGCGGAGCTGTCCCGCGTTGCTCCGGACACCGGGGTGATCTTTTTCCATGCCAAGCAGGGCAGGACCCTGGCGCGCCGGCTGCCGCGCCGCCGCGAC
>JBKKAU010000854.1:0-14584 GCA_046714475.1 Thermoanaerobaculia bacterium | reverse complement strand
AGAGCGGGCGGGACGCCCGCGTACCCAGGTAAAAATCTTCCCCCTGGCTCCCTCTCCCTAGGAGGGATGCGGAAACGGGATCAGGAGCCAGGGGGAAAAGCGGATTCGTAGGGATCAGTTCTGCTTCTTGAGCTGGCGCTCCAGCTCGTTCAACCGCTTCTCCATCTCCTGGAGCTGCTTCTCGAGCTCCGCCTCCCGCTCGTGGAAGTAGCGGATCCGCACGCCGGGGCCGCCGGCGCCGCCGGGGATGGTGGTGTCCTTGCCGTCGAGCGGGATCACGAGGGGCTCCCGCAGGCGCAATCCGTCCATCATCTCGCCCGCGGGGAGACGCAGCACCCTGCGGCCGCCCTCCTCCGTGAAGAGGTGCGACAGGTCCATCTCCGGCCGCTCCTTCTGGACCACGGTAAGGGTCATGGTCTGCGCCCTGCCGTCGCGCCAGACCTCCAGCGGCACCTGCTGCCCGTCGGTGTAGTCGCGCACCTTGGAGCGCACGTCCCAACTCGTCTCGATCCCCGCGCCGTCGATCGAGGTGAGGATGTCGCCGACCCGGATGCCGGCCTTTTCGGCGGGGCTCCCCGACTCGACGCGCGAGACCATCACGCCCGCCGCTTCGGGTACCCCGAAGTGGGTGCGCAGCTCGGGGGTCAGCTCGGTCAGGCCGACGCCCACGTAGCCGCGGCGCACCCGCGGCATGCCCTCGCCACCCTCGATCACCCGCCGCTCGCCATCCTTGTCGACCACCACGATCCGGTGCTTTCTCTTGATCTCCTTGCCCTTGTCGTCGTTGCCGCCTTGAGCCTGGGCGGCGCCGGCGAGGGTCAGGAGGCCGAGGGCGAGGCCCCAGGCCGTGGTCCGCAAGATCGATGTCGTCCGCATGTCCATATCTCCCTGTGTAGTTCAGAACGTCTGCTCGTGGTGGGCCACGGGGACCGTCTCCCCTGTCCGCTGCGGGGACTCCCGGACCTGTTCGAGGTCCACCACGAGGTCCATGGTTTCGTCGCCGCCGAGGTAGATCACCCGCGGCCCGGCGGTGTTTGGCGTTTCGAGGCTTTGCAGGTCGCGCGAGAACCGTTCGTGCTCGGCGCGCAGCTCGTCGAGGAGCTGCCGGGCTTCGGTCGCGTCCTGGAGCAGCGCCGCGGTCCGCCGCTGCTGCCGCCACTCCAGCAGGACGCCGGTCGAGATCAGGAGCGCGGCGACGGGCACCACGGCCCAGCGCAGCCCGGCGGGGGCCCGGCGCGCCGGCGCCCTGTCTTCGGGGCGATCCAGGCGGTTCAGGACGCGGGCGGTGAAGCCGTCCGACGCCCGTTCGCGCGGCAGCTCGCGGAGCAGCTGGCCTACGTGCTGGTCTTCCATGGCGCGGTACCTCCATTCCAGTAAGGCTCGAGCTTCTGCTTCAGATGCTGGCGGCCGCGGTGGATCCGTGACTTGACCGTCCCCTCGCGGCACCCCAGCTCGCGGGCGATGTCCGCGTATGCCCAGCCCTCGATCTCGTGGAGCACGAGCGGCACGCGGTAGCGCAGCGGCAGGGCGGCGACCGCCGAGGCCAACTCGCGGCGGAGCTCCTGGCGCAGCAGCCCGGAGGGCGCCGCCGGCTCGGCGTGCTGCCGGCCGCCGAGGAACGGCAGCAGGAGGCGCAGCCGCCGCTCGCGCCGCTCCTCGGAGCGCACCAGGTTGGTGGCGATCCGGAAGAGCCAGGCCCGCAGGTAGCCCTGCTCGCGGTAGCCGTCCGCGGCACGGAACAGGCGGAGGAAAGCCTCCTGCGCCAGGTCCTCGGCGCGGTCGCGCTGGCCGGTCAGACGGGCGAGGTAGCCCACAACCGCGTCCTTGTGCCGGTCCACCAGCCGCGCGAAGGCGTCGCGGTCCCCGGACCGCACCTGGGCCATCAGCTCCGCGTCGTCCAGCTCCTCGTCGCCGCTCGTGCCGATCGGATCGATCATCGGGCCTCCAGACGCTCATAACGCCGCAGCCGGGGAAAGGTTCCCGGCCGGGAGGAATTTTCCCGCGCCCTGAATTGCTTATGGAGGCTGGACCGGAGGCCCGCCTTGTCAAGAGAGCCGCTCATGGAGTAGCCTTTCGGGTTCTTGGGCTCCGCCCACGCTACCTCAAAATCCGCGATCATTTCGAGAGAGAAGGGTTCGACCGTGAAGAAAGACATCCACCCCACGATGAACATGGTGACCGTGGTCTGTGCCTGCGGCAACACCTTCGAGACCCACTCGACCAAGGACGAGCTGCGCCTCGAGATCTGCAGCAACTGCCACCCGTTCTTCACCGGCAAGCAGAAGCTGATCGACTCGGCCGGCCGCGTCGAGCGCTTCCAGCGCCGCTACAACCGGGCTTGAGCGCCGCGCGCCGGGCTGGAGCATGAAAGCGAGCGAGAGTCCGGAGCTGCTGGTCGGCGGCCAGGCGCTGATCGAGGGCGTGATGATGCGCTCTCCCGGCGCCTATGGCATCGCCGTGCGCAAACCGGACGGCTCGCTGGCCCTCAAGCGCGGCAAGGTGACGGCCCTGGGCCGGCGCTATCCAGTCCTCAAGCTGCCGGTGCTGCGCGGGGTGGCGGTGCTGTTTCAGTCGCTGGCGATCGGTATCAGGGCTCTGAACTTCTCGGCGGAGCAGGCGGTCGAGGAGGAAAAGGACCTAAAGGACGGCAAGGACGCCAAGGACAGCAAGAAGAAGCCTTCGGCAGAGGTTTCTACCTTGGCGATCGCCGGCTCCATGGTCATGGGCCTGGGGCTGGGCATCGTCATCTTCCTGCTGCTGCCGCTCTGGTTCACCCAGCTCGCCGAGCAGCACCTGTTCGGTCCACTGTCGGGCGTGGCGTTCAACCTCCTGGACGGCGGCCTGCGCGCGGTGCTGTTCCTGCTCTACCTCTGGCTGATCTCCCGGATGAAGGACATCCACCGGGTGTTCATGTACCACGGCGCGGAGCACAAGGTGGTCTTCACCTGGGAGGACAAGGCGCCGCTCACGGTCGAGGCGGCCCGTACCCGCAGCCGCTTCCATCCGCGCTGCGGCACGAGCTTCCTGCTGTTCGTCCTCCTGGTCTCGGTCGTCCTCTTCGCCTTCATCCCGAAGACGGCGCCGTTCCTGATCAAGTTCGGCGGCCGGCTGGTGCTGATGCCGCTGGTCGCGGGCCTCTCCTACGAGGTGCTGCGCCTGTCGGCCAGGCTGCGGTCGTTCCCGATCTTCGCCGCCGTGGTCGCGCCCGGCCTGGCCCTCCAGAGGATCACCACCCAGGAGCCGACCGACGACATGCTGGAGGTGGCGATCGTCGCCCTGGAAGAGGCGTTGCGCGAGGACGGCCTGATGGACGAGGCCCCGCCGGTCCCCTCCGCGGCGGCCACGGCCAGCGCTTGAGGGACCCGTCATGATCGAACAGCTCGCCCAACTCGAAAAGACCCACGAGGAGCTCACCCAGAAGCTCACCGACCCGGCGGTCCTCTCCGACCGCAAGGCCTACGCCGACGCCAACCGGACGCTGTCGGAGATCGGCCACGTGGTCGAGCTCTACCGCGACTACCGCCGCGTCCGGCAGCAGCTCACCGAAACCGAGGAGATGCTCTCCTCCCTCGGCAAGGACGACGACCTCTTCGAGATGGCCCACGAGGAGCGCGGCCAGCTCCAGGAGCGCCTCGCCAGGATCGAAGAGGACCTGCGCCGCGAGCTCACGCCCAAGGACCCCAACGACAGCCGGAACGTCGTACTCGAGATCCGCGCCGGCACCGGCGGCGACGAGGCGAGCCTGTTCGCGGCCGAGCTGTTCCGCATGTACAGCCGCTACGCCGAGCAGCAGGGCTGGCGGATCGAGGTCATCGACCTCTCCGAATCCGGCGTCGGCGGCGTCAAGGAGGTCTCGGCCATCGTCGAGGGCCGCGGCGCCTACAGCCGCCTGAAGTACGAAGGGGGCGTCCACCGCGTGCAGCGGGTGCCCGAAACCGAGGCGTCGGGGCGCATCCACACCTCGGCGGTCACCGTCGCCGTGCTCCCCGAGGCCGACGACGTGGAGGTCGAAGTGGATGAAAAAGACCTCCGCATCGACCGCTTCTGCGCCTCCGGCCCCGGCGGCCAAGGGGTCAACACCACCTACTCGGCGGTGCGGCTCACCCACCTGCCGACCGGCATCGTGGTGAGCTGCCAGGACGAGCGCAGCCAGATCAAGAACAAGGCCAAGGCGTTGCGCGTCTTGAAGGCGCGCATCCTGGAGATCGAGCGCGAGAAGGCCGAGTCGGCGATGAGCGAAGAGCGCCGCCGCATGGTCGGCAGCGGCGACCGCTCGGAGAAGATCCGCACCTACAACTTCCCCCAGAACCGCGTCACCGACCACCGCATCGGCGTGACCGTCCACCAGCTCCCCTCCGTCCTGCAGGGCGACCTCGACGCGCTGATCGAGCCGCTCGTCGCCCACTACCAGGCGCAGAAGATGGAAGAGCAGGCCCGGACGCACTGAGCTCCACCCCCTCCCCTCTGTAACTTCTCCCCTTCTCGGCCGCCTGCTGAGAGGGGGATCGCGCTATCCTCTCTTCGCGACAAACCGGATATGACGCTTCGGCCGCCTCTCCGGCGGTCTACAGGAGGGTTGGGTATGAGCAGGAACATCCTGGCAGGGTTGTGTCTGAGCGGCAGTCTGCTGCTGACCGGGTGCTTCGACGTCGAGCAGGCGATGACGCTGAACAAGGACCTCTCGGGCAAGGCGGTCTTCGACATGAAGGTCAACCTGGAGCCGATCGTCCTGATCGGGCTCTACTTCCAGCGCAGCATGGAAGGCAAGGAAGGGCCGCCCACCGCCGCGGAGATCGACGCGGCCCGGAAGGACTTCCTCGCTTCGGCCAAGAAGGAGGAGGTGAAGGAAGACCCCAAGGCCAAGGAGGCCGAGGTCAGAAAGAGCCTGCCGGAGGGCGTCAAGCTGCTGGAGAGCTCCGTCACGGACAAGGGGATGGAGGTCGGGACCCGCCTCGTCTTCGGCTTCGACCACATCTCCAAGCTCGGCCTGATCGACCTTCCGGAAGACAAGAAGCAGCAGGCCGGGCCTGCGGGCAACCCCTTCGATCAGCCGTTCGCCGGTCTCAAGGTCGTCGACGAGGGCGAGACCCTGCTGCTGACCTCCAAGGCGGTCAACCCGCTGGAGGACAAGCAGGAGCAGGAGGCGGAGATGGACATGGACGCCGAGACCAAGAAGCAGATCGAGGACATGATGAAAGGCCTCCGCATCGCCTTCCGGATCGACGCGCCGTTCGACGTGGTCGAGCACAACGCGATGCGCCAAGAGGGGAAGGCGCTGATCTGGGAGTGGACCTACGCGAACCTGGAGAAGATGACGCCCGAGCAGGCCGCCCAAGGCATCCGCGTGCGGTTCAGGAAGTAGGCGTCCGGTACAGCTCTTCGTAGTGTGCCCAGCTCGTCAGGACCCGCTGCAGGTAGCGGCGGGTCTCCTGGAAGCTCACCTTGGTGAAGAACTCCTCGGGCTCGGAGCTGTAGCAGTAGCTGCGCCAGAGCCGGGCCTGCGGCGGACCGGCGTTGTAGGCGGCCACGGCCGCGGGCGGCAGCCCGTTGAACGCCTGCAGCAGCTCCGCCATGTGGGCGGTGCCCAGGGCGATGGCGACCTCGGGCCGGTAGAGGTCCTCGGGGTCCAGGCGCCCCATGCCGATCTGGCGCGCGATCGCCCGGGCGGTGGGAACGGTGAGCTGGGTGAGGCCCCGCGCCGCCGCCGGCGAGAGGGCGAGCGGATCGAAGCGGCTCTCGGCGCGGATCAGCGAGGCCATCAGGTGCGGATCGACGCCGCGCAGCCGGCCCTGGGCGGTCAGCAGGTCGCGGTAGGCAAACGGGTAGAGGATCTGGCGGTACTCCGTCCCCTGGAGCGCGACCGGGACGCGGGCGGGAGTACGAATCCGCAGCTCCTCGGCGAGCGTCATGGCGCGGGAGAGCTCGCCCGCGCGCCACAGCAGCAGGCTGCCGGTAAAGGAGAGCGAAGGGTCCTTGGCCGGGAAGTGCTGGCGCACCGCCGGCCCGCCCTCGCGCCAGATCCCCAGGGCCAGCAGCATCTCCTCCGGCCGGCGCAGCGTCGCGCTCCACAGCGGCCAACGCTCGACCGGCACCACGTTCAGCCGCAGGAACGGCCCGGCTCCGGGATCGGCGAGCAGCGACTGCCGCAGCTTGCGGCCGACGTTGCGGCCGATCGCGTCCTCCTCCCCGAGCAGCAGCCAGGCGGCGAGCAGGTTGTCGGTACCGCCGGCGACGATCCTCTTCTGGGCGATGGCCCCGGCCCGGCGGGCGAGCGGCTGCGCGTCCAGCCGGCGGCGGGCCGCCCGCGAGAGCGGATGGTACGGGTCGAGCCGCAGGGCTTCGAGGTAGGCGGCCACCGCGCCGTCCGGATCGCCGCGGAGCTCGTGGAGACGCCCCCGCCAATAGGCCGCCTCCAGCCGGCTCTCCTCGCCCTGGGCCGCCTGGGCGAGCCAGGCGCCGGCGCGGTCGGCGCGCTGGCGGACCAGGTCGGAAGAGGCGAGGAACAGGGCGGAGCGCGCCGCGACCTCCCGCCACTCGGGGCGCGAGGCCAGCAGCCGGTACAGCTCGTCCGCCCGCTGCTCCTGGCCGCCGCGCCACTCCAGCCGCAAGGCGGCGGCCAGCGACGCCGCGGCCCACTCCCGCCCTTCGGGCTCGGCCCGGTACGCCAGCCGGTAGCTCGCCGCCGCGTTGTGCCACTGGCCGAGCAACTCGTAGGACCGGCCGCGCTGGTACTGGGCGCGCGCCCGCTGCTCCGGGGTCTGCGACCGCGCCACCAGCTCACCGAAGGTGACGGCGGCCTGGCCATAGCGCTCCTGCCAGAACTGCGACCGGCCCAGGGCGTAGCGCGCGTCGAAGGCCTCGCGGTCCGACAGGCCGTTGCGCCCCAGGGCGCGGCGCAGGTGCTGGAGCGCGCGCTCCCACTCGCGGTGTTGGTGGAAGGCGAGGCCGAGCAGCAGCGGCAGCTTGCCGCCTTCGTTTTCGTTGGTGATCCCCGCCAGACGGTCGGCGGCGCCGCGCGCGGCCTCGTCGCCGAGCTCCTCCTGGAGCAGGGTCATCAGCAGGCCGCGGCCCACCTCGCGCAGGTCGGCGCGCAACGCGCAGTCGGCCTGGCTGAGCAGGATCATCCGGCGTTGCGGGATCCCCATCGCGTCCGTCCGCAGACCGCGCAGCAGACGGCAGTCGCCCCCCTTCTCCAGGGTGCGGGAGAAGAGCCTCAGGACCTCGGGGAGCAGAGGCGACGAGGGCGGCGCCTTGGAGACGACGGTCGCGATCAGCCCCGCCGCCACCTCCGGATGGTTCATCCGCTCCTGCTCGCGGGCGAGACGGTAACGGCTGTACGGCGCCAGCTCCGGGGTCGATCCCATGGCGGCGACGAAGGCCTCGCCGGCTGCCGCGGAGTCGCCGATCTGTTCGAGCAGGTGGCCGCGCAGATAGTCGAGCCCGATGCGCCGCGAGGCCTGGGGCTGGGTCTCGATCTCGCGCTCGACGCGGGCGAGCGCCTCCCGGCCGCGGCCCTCGATCTGCAGATCGACGAGGGCCGGACGAGGGTCCGCGACCGCGCCGACCGCACTGGTCGCGGCGAGAAGGAAGAGTGTGAGAGGGCCGAGCATCCCGGAGCGTTTCCGGGGGGCGCGGCTGGAGGCGGGGCCGGCGGCGTGTCTAGGCCGCGGAGGAGACCACCCAGCGCGCCACCCGCGCGCCGAGCGACTGCAATTTCAATTCCATACCTTCATAGCCCCGGTCGAGGTGGTAGATGCGGTCGACGACCGTCTCGCCTTCGGCCGCGACGCCGGCCAGGATCAGGCAGGCGGAGGCCCGCAGATCGGTCGCCATGACCCCCGCACCGGTCAGCGTCGTCGGTCCGTGGACGCGGGCGCAGCTCCCGTCGACGCGGATGTCGGCGCCCATTCGCGCAAGCTCCGGCGCATGCTGGAAGCGGTTTTCGAACACCTTTTCGCAGATTCTGGAGACGCCGTGCGCCTGCGTCATCAGCACCATGTACTGCGCCTGGAGGTCGGTCGGGAAGCCGGGATGCGGCGCGGTGTCGACGTCCCGGGACGTGAGGTCGCCATCGGCGCGGACGCGGATGCCCGCCGGCGTGACGTCGACGCGGGCGCCGGCCTCCGCCAGTTTGTCCAGCAGGGGCGCCAGATCGGCGGCGGAGGCCTGCTCGAGCAGCACGTCGCCGCGGGTCAGCGCGGCGCCGATCAGATAGGTGCCCCCCTCGATGCGGTCCGGGATGATCGTGTGCGCGGCGGTGCCCAGGCCGTCGACCCCTTCGATGGTGAGGGTCCCGGTCCCGATGCCGCTGATGCGGGCGCCCATGGCGTTGAGCAGGTTCGCGAGATCGGCGATCTCCGGCTCGCGGGCGCAGTTCTCGAGCACGGTCGTGCCCTGGGCGAGGCAGGCGGCCATCAGCACGTTCTCCGTGCCGGTCACGGTCGGCATGTCGAACCGGAAGCGGGTCCCGACCAGACGCTGGGCCGTGGTCTCGACGTAGCCGCGGTCGAGGCGGACCTCGGCGCCGAGCGCGGTCAGCCCCTTGAGGTGCTGGTCGATCGGCCGCACGCCGATGGCGCAGCCGCCCGGCAGCGACACCCGGGCATGGCCGGTCTTGGCGAGCAGCGGCCCGAGGACCAGGACGCTGGCGCGCATGGTCTTGACCAGGTCATACGGCGCGTCGAACTCCGAGGTCGGCCGCTCGCGCCGCAGCACCAGGGCCTCGCCGTTCTCCTCGCTGCCGATGCCGAGGTGGTCGAGCAGGCGGCGCAGGGTACGGATGTCGCGCACCCGCGGCACGTGATGGAGCACCAGCGCCTCGTCCGTGAGGAGGCTCGCGGCGAGCGCCGGCAGCGCGGCGTTCTTGGCGCCGCTCGCCCGCACCCGGCCCACCAGCCGCGTCGGTCCAACAATGTGGAACTTGTCCATTCCCCCCCGACCTTCCTGGATCAGCGGCGCCGTAACGACAGAACCCGTGGGAAACCGGAGTAATCGTCCCATACCCCGGCGATTTGCAAGCCCGATGCCTCGGCATGGAGACGGGCGATTTCGAGCTGTCGATAGCCGATTTCAACCAGGAGCATAACCCCGGAGCGGAGCGCAATGCACTCTCCGAACAGCCGCGCCAGGACCGAGTCCCCGGCGCCGGGCGCAAAGAGTGCCAGCCACGGCTCGAAATTGCAAACCTCCGGCGACATTTGCGCAGCTTCTCCATGGTCCACGTAGGGTGGATTGCTGACCACGAGGTCGAAGCGGGAAAGGTCGAGGCCGCCGGTCAGGTCGAGACCTAGGAACGAGATGCACGCCGCGGCGCCGAGCCGCCGGGCATTGCCGGCGGCGACCGCCAGCGCCCCCGGTGACAGGTCGACCGCGACCACCCGCGAACCCGGAATCTCCAAGGCGAGCGTCACCGCCAGGCATCCCGAGCCGGTGCCGACGTCGAGGATGCGCGGCGCTGCTGGAAGATCCAGCCCGAGCGCCGCCTCGACGATGTGCTCGGTCTCGGGGCGCGGGATCAGCACCCTCTTGTCGACGTGGAACGGCCGGCCAAAGAACTCGCGCACGCCGGTCAGATAGGCGACCGGCTCGCCGGTCAGCCGCCGTTCGAGGAGCGCCTGGAAGCGCGCCGCGTCCTCTGAAGAGACCTCACGCTCCGGCCGCGCCAGAATCTGCGCCTCGGAGAGGCCGAGGACGTGGCCCAGGAGCAGCAGCGCCTCGCGCGGTGGCGCGCCGAACGGCGTCACCGCCAGGCGCGGCCGGGCAGCGGCGAGGAGCTGGCCAACGGTTGGGAGCACGCCGGTAGTGTAGTCGGCTCGCCCGGCAACCCGCGATGACGCCATTCAAGGTGTGAATACGCCCGTAGAGCCTTGCAGGAGGCAAAACAAACTTCGTAGACGCCATTCAGACCTCGTAGACGCCCGTACAAGTCTGAATACGCCGTACGAAGTCTGAATAGGGCCATTCAAGGTTTAAATAGGACGTACGAGGTTCAAATAGGACGTACGAAGCTTGAATGGCTCCGTCACGGCTTGATTTGGGTTCTACGAGGTCAAAGGGCGTATTCCGGGCTCGTCTGGCGTCTTCCTGTCCTCCTCTCGAACGAGGACGTCGTCCAGCCGGACCTGCTCTTCGTCTCGAAGGAACGCCTCGGGATTCTGACAGCCAAGAACGCCAAGGGGGCTCCGGACTTGGTCGTCGAGATCCTGTCCGAGAGCACGCGCAAGACCGACGAGACCCGCAAGCTCCGGCTCTACGAGCGCGCCGGAGCCCGCGAGTACTGGATGTTCGATACCGATCGCGAGGCGTCCCGGGTCTATCGTCAAGAAGGGGATCGCCTCGTCCTGGTCCAGGAGCGCTCCGCCGCCGCGGGGGAGATCCTGGAGACTCCGCTCCTGCCCGGTCTCCGGATCCCCCTGGCCGAGGTCTTCCGCTAGGCCTCTGCTGTAGTTCAAGCCCTCGCGGGCCTGGGGGCCGCCCTTCGATTCCGGGCCGCCGCGCCGCCCAAAACTTCCCCGCCCCTTCCGCGTACCATCCTCTGAGGGGCCGTCAGGGTCCCAAACTACCCAACCTTCTGTAGGATGAGATCATGACCCCCACACTGGAGCTACGCGACGTCCGCAAGGCGTACGGCGACTTCGTCGCGGTCGACAGGGTCTCGCTGGCGGTGCCGCCGGGCAGCATCTTCGGGCTGCTCGGCCCCAACGGCGCCGGCAAGACCTCGACGATCCGCATGATCATGGACATCACCGCGCCCGACGCCGGACAGGTCCTCCTGTTCGGCCGCGAGCGCCGGCCCGAGGACCTGCGCCGCATCGGCTACCTGCCCGAGGAGCGCGGCCTCTACCGCAAGATGTCCGTCACCGACCAGCTCGTCTTCCTGGGCGAGATCCGCGGCCTCAAACGCCGCGAGCTGATGCCCCGCATCGAGCGCTGGCTCGACCGCGTCGGCCTCGCCGAGTGGTCGAAGAAGAAGGTCGAGGAGCTCTCCAAGGGCATGCAGCAGAAGGTGCAGCTCATCGGCACCGTGCTCCACGAGCCGGACCTGCTGATCCTCGACGAGCCCTTCTCCGGCCTCGACCCGCTGAACCAGGAGCTGTTCAAGGACCTCCTCGTCGAGTACCGCCAGCAGGGCAAGAGCGTCGTCCTCTCCACCCACGGCATGCAGCTCGCCGAGCGCATGTGCGACCACATCTGCCTGATCTCGGGCGGCCGCGCCGTGCTCGCCGGCGAGCTGCGGCAGATCAAACGCCGGCTGGGCGGCAACAGCTTCCGGCTGGTGGCCGAGGGCGACCTCGACCGGGTCCAGGGCCTGCCCGGGGTCGAGTCGGCGCTGCACCAGGACGGCGTCGTCAAGCTGCTGCTGGGACCCGACGCCGAGGGGGCCGAGGTCCTGCGGCACCTGGTCGGCTTCCTCCGTGTCCACGAGTTCCGCTCCGAGGAGCCGGAGCTGGAACAGATCTTCTTGAAGGCGGTGCGAGATGCGGCTTGATACGATGGCGGTCGTCGCCAAACGCGAATACCTTCTCCGGGTCCGGAGCAAGGGCTTCTGGATCGGCACCCTGGTGCTGCCGCTGTTCGCGGCGGCGATCACCCTCCTCCCCGCCGTGTTCATCGCCAAGAGCCGGACCACCCACCGGGTCGTGGTCGTCGACGCCACCGGCCGGATCATGCCGGAGCTGACCACGTCGCGGCCGGCGCCGGCGCGGCCGGGCGGGCGGCAGGGCGACTTCGACCGGATCGCCAGTCTCGACATCCAGCCGGCAGCTCCCGAGCGCGACCTGGAGGCCCAGCGCGCCGCGCTCGACCGGCGCGTGCTCGACAAGGAGATCGACTCCTGGGTCTGGATCGACCAGGGCGCCCTGGAAGGCGAGCCGATCGAGTACCACGCCCGGAACGTCTCGAACATGTTCACCCAGGAGATCCTCCGTGACCGCCTGTCCGACGCGATCCGGCGGGTGCGCCTGGCGCAGGCGGGGCTCGACCCCGACCGGATCGGCGAGATGACCCGCTCCATCAGCCTGGAGACCTTGCGCGTCTCGGAGGAGGGGAGCCGCGCCGAGGAGAGCGAGGGCGGGATGATCTTCGCCCTGGTCCTCTTCATGACGCTCTACATCACGCTGATGATCTGGGGCCAGCAGGTGATGAACGGCGTGCTGGAGGAGAAGAGCTCGCGCGTCATTGAGGTCGTGATCTCCTCGGTCAAACCGATCGAGCTGCTGATGGGCAAGCTGGTGGGCATCTGCCTGCTCGGGCTCACCCAGTTCGCGATCTGGCTGGTGACTACGGGAATCCTGACCGCCCCCGGCATCTTCGCCGCCATGGCCCTGGCGCCCACGGGCGTCAACCTGCCGACGCTCACCCCCATGATGGCGTTAAACCTGGTGATCCTCTACGTGCTCGGCTTCTTCGCCTTCGCCACCCTCTACGCCACCATCGGCGCCGCGTTCAACAACCTGCAGGAGGCGCAGCAGGTGGCCGGAGGGGCCGTCTTCTTCTTCATCGCCCCGGTCTTCTTCCTCTGGCCGGTCATCAACGATCCGAACTCGACCCTGGCGGTGGTGCTCTCCATGATCCCGCTCTTCACCCCGCTCCTGATGACGCTGCGGGTGACGCTGGAGATGCCGCCGCTCTGGCAGCTCCTGGTCTCCTACGCGCTGATGATCGCGTTCCTGTGGGCGATGCTCTCAGCCGCGGCGCGGATCTACCGCATCGGCATCCTCATGTACGGCAAGAAGCCGACCTTCCAGGAGCTGTGGAAGTGGATGCGGTACGCATGAGAGATAGATCGCGGTACGCGTGAGACGGCGGGGGCGGTAAAATCGCCGTGCGATGTTCTCTCGAAACGTGGTCCCAGGAGGTTTCAACCCGGGCGGCCTCGGCGGCTTCTCCGGCCCCGTGCCCCGCGACGTGGTCGCCCTGCTCGGCGTCGTCTTCGCCACCTTCACACTGCAGTTCTTCGCCTCGACGGCGCTCCTGCCGGCGCTGCTGCGACTCACGCCGCTCGTCTGGCAGCGCGGCTTCGTCTGGCAGCTCGCCACCTACCCGTTCATCGGCTTCGGCGGCCCCAGCCTTTGGTTCCTGCTGGAGCTGCTGATCCTCTTCTGGTTCGGCCGCGACGTCTACTCGGGCCTGCGCCGGCGGCACTTCTGGCGGCTGATCCTCTGGAGCGCGGTCGGGGCGGCGCTGGTCGCGGTGGCGGTCCACGCCCTGACGGTCCTCGGGGGAGGTGGGAGCGGACCGGCCGACTTCCAGCTGATGCAGGGGCAGCGGATGCTGCTCGCCATCTTCGTCGCCGCCTTCGCGACGGCCAACGGCGACGCGACGATCCTGCTCTTCTTCATCCTGCCGATCCGGGCGCGCTGGTTCCTGGGCCTGGAGGTCCTGTTCGCCTTCATGGGGTTCCTGGCGACGCGCGACCTCGCGGGCTTCCTGGGCATCACCGCGGCGGTCGGGCTGACCTACCTCTACATCCGGTCGAGCGGCTCGATGCGCGGCGGCAAGAAGACGTTCCGCGAGATGCGGCTGCGGCTGGAGCGCTGGTGGATCCAGAAGAAGCTGGAGCGGAACCGCCGCAAGCGTGGGCTGCGGGTCATTCCGGGCGAGGGGCAGCGGGGACCGCGGGACCCGAACGTGAAGCCTGGGCCGTGGGTGCACTGACCGTCTTCGGCAGCAGCGCCCAGAGCCGGCCGCGGTGCTTCATGCGCCCGGCGATCTCGGCCGCCTCGTCGCCGTGCCCCCAGAAGACGTCGCCGCGCACCGGCCCGCGGATGGCGCCGCCGGTGTCCTGCGCCACCAGCAGGAGCCGCAGCTTGTCGTCCGGCTGGCCTTCCCGGGCCGCCGGGATGCCGGCCGAGAGCCAGACCGGCAGGCCGAGGGGGAGGTACTTGCGGTCGACGGCGAGCGAGCGGCCGGGAGTGAGCGCCACGCCCTCGGCCCCCAGCGGCCCCTCCCCCTCGATCGCCTGGAAGAAGACGTAGGAGGCGTTCCTCGCCATCACCTCCCGGGCCTCCTCCGGGTGGGCTTCGAGCCACTGCCGGATCGACTGCATCGACACCTCTTCGAGCTTCAAGGCCTCGCGCTCGATCAGGTCCTTGCCGATGGCGAAGTAAGGGTGGCCGTTCTGGGCCGCGTAGCCGACGCGCATCTCGCCCCCTTCGGCGAGCCGGATGCGGCCCGAGCCCTGGATCTGGAGGAAGAAGGCGTCGATCGGGTCATCCACCCAGACCAGCTCGAGGTCGCGCCCGGCGAGCGCACCGCCTTCGATCTCCTCCCGGTCCGGATAGGGGATGAGCTGGCCGTCTTCGATCCTGCCGGCGATGCGCTGCCCCCGGAGCTCCTCCCGGAACGCGCCGAGGTCGACCATCACCAGCTCCGGCGGCCGGATGTAGAGCGGCACCTGGAAACGGCCGCCGCGCCGGCGGCTGCCCCGGAGGAGCGGCTCGTAGTAGCCGGTGAAGAGGCCGAGGGGGTAGCCGTCGTTGGTGAGGGCGACGGGCCGGAAGTGGGTCTCGAAGAACGTCCGGGCGGCGGCGTGATCTCCGGGGGGCAGGGCGGCGGCGGCCGTGCAGGCGGGCCGCCACCCGCC
>JBKKAU010000853.1:0-1059 GCA_046714475.1 Thermoanaerobaculia bacterium | reverse complement strand
CGCCAGGGAGGGGAAACATGGAGTACCGCAATCTGGGCGCGACCGGCCTCAAGGTCTCGCCGCTCTGCCTCGGCACCATGATGTTCGGCCGCTGGGGCAATCCCGATCACGACGAGTCCATCCGCATTATCCACCGGGCGCTCGACGCCGGGATCAACTTCGTCGACACGGCCAACGTCTACTCCGAAGGAGAGTCCGAGGAGATCGTCGGCAAGGCCCTCCAGGGCCGCCGCGACCAGGTCGTGCTCGCGACCAAGGTCTGGGGACCGATGGGCAAGGGACCCAACGAGCGCGGCCTGTCGCGCAAGGCGATCCAGGAGCAGGTTGAGAAGAGCCTGCGCCGGCTCGGCACCGAGGTCATCGACCTCTACCAGATCCACCGCCCCGATCCGACCACGCCGCTGGAGGAGACCCTGTCCGCCCTGAACGACCTGGTGCGCCAGGGCAAGGTCCGCTACATCGGCTGCTCGACCAACCACTACTCGGGCGGCGGCGTCTGGGACCAGCGCTTCGCCGCCTGGGAGATCGTCGAGGCGTTGTGGATCAGCGACCGGCACGGCTGGGAGCGGTTCGTCTCGCTCCAGCCCCCTTACAGCATCCTCCGCCGCGTCATGGAGGCCGAGCACTTCCCGATGACCTTGAAGCACGGCCTGGGCAACGTCGTCTGGAGCCCGCTCGAGGGCGGCTGGCTGACCGGCAAGTACCGCCAGGGGGCCGGCAACCCCAAGGACAGCGCGCGCGCCGAGCAGTGGATCGGGGACCTCTCGAACCCCAAGTTCGCGCGGCGGCTGGAGATCGTCGAGCAGTTGATCCCGCTCGCCGAGGCCAGGGGGATCTCGCTCGCCCGCTTCGCCAACGCCTGGGCGCTGCGCCACCCGGCGGTCACCTCGGTGATCCTGGGACCCCGGACCCTGGAGCAGCTCGAGGACAGCCTGGAAGCGGCCGAGTTGGAGATCAGCGAGGAGGAGGCCCCGCGGATCGCCCAGCTCGTCCCCCCGGGCCGCTCAGCCCTCAAGGCGCCACGACCGCGCCGGGGCGATATGTCGTACCGCAGAACCA
>JBKKAU010000852.1:0-3928 GCA_046714475.1 Thermoanaerobaculia bacterium | reverse complement strand
CCCCTCATGAAGCCTTGGCGGCGCCGTTCAGGGGCCGCTTCTCCCGCCTGGGCTCGGCGTTGAAGTCGAAGCCCGGGTAGTCGATCCGCTGGTGGTAGATGTTGCTGAGCACGCGCTGGAAGGACTCGACGACCCGGCGCAGGTCCGAGAGCGTGAGGTCGGTGTCGTCGAGCTGCCCCTCCTGCAGGCAGTCGTCGGTGATGGCCTGCACCAGGCTCCGGATCTTGGCCGGCGTCGGCTCGACCAGGGTCCGGCTCGCGGCCTCGACGCCGTCGGCGAGCATCAGGATCCCCATGACCTTGTTCTGCGGCCTGGGTCCGGGGTAGCGGTACTTGGCGTCGGTCACCTCGCCAACCGCGGGGTCCCGCTGGTCCCGCTGATCCCGCTGGTCGAGGGCGCGATGGTAGAAGTACTTGATCAGCCGCGTGCCGTGGTGCTGGACGATGGCGTCCTGGACCACCCGCGGCAGGGCGTGCTCGCGCGCCAGCTCCAGCCCTTCCTTGACGTGGTTGATCAGGATCAGGGCGGACAGCGAGGGCAGCAGCTTGTCGTGCGGGTTGCGGCCGGAGCGCTGGTTCTCGATGAAGTAGTCGGGCCGCACGGCCTTGCCCACGTCGTGATAGAGGCCGGCGCAGTAGGCGAGCACCGAATCGGCGCCGACCGCCTCGCACCCCTCCTTCGCGAGGTTGGCCACCATCAGCGAGTGCTGGAAGGTCCCCGGCGCGTCGAACGCCAGGCGGCGCAGCAGCGGCAGGTTGGTGTTCGACAGCTCCAGCAGCTTGATGTCGGTGGTGATGCCGAGCAGCGACTCGAGGATCGGCACGGCGAAGCTCGCCACGGCGGCGACCAGGAGGCCGCCGACAAAGGCGCAGAGCACGTCGAAGCCGACCTGCATGGCGCCGCGGTCGTCGGCGCCGGACAGCGCGGCGAGGATCAACGCCAGGAGGACGTTGATCGTGCCGACGATCAGGCCGACCCGGGCGATCGCCAGGCGGTGCCGGAACTGGAAGCGGTCGAGGGCGAAGATCGCCGTGACCGATCCCGCGAAGCCGTAGAAGACCGCCCACAGGGGCTCGCCGTCCACCACGAGCCGGCTCACCAGCAGCGAGAACAGCGTCGCCAGCAGCAGGGCGGCGTTGCGCCCCAGGAGCAGCATGGCGAGCACCGCCAGCGAGGCGAACGGGATGGCGTAGGCGTAGCTGCGCAGCGAATTGAGCGGCGCCACCTCGAAGGCGCCGGAGAGCGCCGCGGCGACCAGGAAGCAGAACTTCGCGCCGAGGATGGAGAGCAGCAACAGGAGGAGCCCTTCGGAGAAGACGCGCCGCGGGCCGTGGTCGGCGACCTTCTCGCCGGCCATTCCCAGCCAGACCGCCAGGACGCTCAGCGCCAGCAGGAAGAAGGTGCCGGCGAGCGGCGGGACGCGGAACCCCGGCTGGCGGTCGCCGCGGATCTGGGCGATGACGCGCACGTCCACGGCGTCGATGACGTCGCCCTTGCGCACGATCACCTGCCCTTTGCGGACCTGGCTGAAGACCTCGCCGGCTTCGGCCGCCTCGCTCTCCTGGCGCGCCAGCGTCTCGCCGCGGTTCAGGGAGACGTTCGCGGGGAGGTTCTGGACCAGCAGGTCGACGAGATGGCCGCGCTCCTCGGCGTTGACGCCGCTCCAGCCGCGGACCTCGGTCTCCAGGACCTCCCGGACCTCGTCGGGATAGCCTAGGTAGTCGAAGAGGTCGACCTGGATCTGCTCGGTGTGGGTCGCGAGGTTGCGCAGGGCGATGCCGCGCTCGCGGTTTTCGAGCAGCGACGCCTTGTCGCCGACGACGCCGCGCCGCAGCGTCCGGGCCAGCGCGCCGCCGAGGAGGTCGGAGAGCTCCCGGGAGAACCTCCGGCGCACCAGCAGCTCGGCCTGATCCGGCGCGACCTGGAGGCCTCCCTGGGCGCGACCCGCGGTCAACAGCTCCTGGACGATCCTCTCCCGCTCCTCGCGCCGACCGCTCCGCGGGTCGTCGTCGGCGCGGTCGAGGAGCTGGCGGCCCTGGGCGAAGAGCTGTTCGAGCAGCCGCTGGCGCTCGACCGCCACCCCGGGGTCGAAGTCGTAGACCTGCAGGACATCCTCCCGGGCCTCCTCCTGCTTGGCGAGCGTCGCCGCCTCGTCGGCGAGCAGCAGGTCGCGCGGCGCGACGTAGTCGCGGTCGGCGATGGCGCCCACCGCGACCGACGGGGAGAAGCGGAAGACACCGGGAAGGAGACACCAGCAGCCGAGGGCGAGGAGCAGGGAGATCCAGAGCGCAGGGGTCTCCAGCGCCCTCTTCCAGAGGTCGCCCGAGCGCCAGCGCCGCCGCAGGGTGGCCGAGCCGGTGTCGACGAGAAGCCGGATCCGGGACGATTGTCCCCTGTCTCGATCCATGGCCGTTTCACCGTGCCGCGGGGCGGCACGCGGGGAGGGGCTCACGAAGCCGCGGCCTCTCCTTGTCCCGCCACCGCCTTCGCCGCCGCCTCGCGTTCTTCCTTCTGGCGGTCGTGCCGGTCGTAGGCGCTGACGATCTTCTGGACCAGGGCATGGCGCACCACGTCGCGCTGGTCGAAGGCGAAGAACTTGATCCCCTCGATGCCCGAGAGCACCTCCTGGGCGTCGCGCAGGCCGGACATCCGGCCCTGCGGCAGGTCCACCTGGGTGACGTCGCCGTTGACCACCGCCTTGGAGTTGAAGCCGATCCGGGTCAGGAACATCTTCATCTGCTCGGTCGTGGTGTTCTGCGCCTCGTCGAGGATGATGAAGCTGTCGTTGAGCGTCCGGCCGCGCATGAAGGCGATCGGCGCCACCTCGATGATGCCGCGCTCCATCATCCGCCCGACCTTGTCGTAGCCGATGATGTCGTGCAGGGCGTCGTGGAGCGGCCGCAGGTAGGGGTTGACCTTCTCGGCGAGGTCGCCGGGCAGGAAGCCGAGCTTCTCGCCGGCCTCGACCGCCGGCCGCGCCAGGACGATGCGCCGCACCCGCTTCTCGAGCAGGCAGGCGGCGGCCATGGCGACCGCGAGATAGGTCTTGCCGGTGCCGGCCGGACCGATCGAGATGACGATGTCGTAGTCGACCATCGCCTGGAGGTAGAGGTTCTGCTTGAAGGTGCGCGGCGAGACCAGCCGGCGCACCGAGGCGAGCAGCCCCTCGGGCAGGAAGAACTCGGCCAGCGAGGTCCCCGGCGCTTCGGCGATGACGCGGATGGCGGTCTGCACCTCGCCGGGCCGGAAGCGGTATCCCCTCTCGGTGACGCCGGAGAGCTCCTGGAGCAGGCGCTCGACGGTCTGGACGCGTTCGGGATCGGCGCCCTGGATCTGGAGCTGGTTGCCCCGGGCGGTCACGCTGACGTCGAAGGTGCGCTCGATGCGCCGCAGGTTTTCGTCCTGGGTCCCGAAGAGGGTGTCGAGCCCCTCCTCGGCAAGGGTCACTTGAATCATCGTCGATGGTTTCTCGCCGGCGCGCGCGGAGACGTCCACGGCCGCTCTCAGGCTACAGCCGGCTGACCGGCGGACATCCGCCCGGTCGAAGGTGGGTTGAGCATCAAGCCATGCTGCGGTTTCACGGTTGGTTTTCCGGAAGCAGCCAGACCCGGAGGCGGCTGATCCAGGGGGGTTAGTGTAGCAGAAGAGGGGCCTACAGCCCCTGGAGCCCTCACCCCCGTCCCCTCTCCCGCCCCACCAGCCCGCCCTCCCCGGGAGAGGGGGGCCAGGGGGGCATAGGCGCTGACCTTGGTAGGAGAAGGGGGAGGGAAGTCCGGAGGACGCCCTTCTATGTAGCCCGGGGTGGAAACCCCGGGCGTCCCCGGCGGGCCGTGCCCCGGCGGAAGGTGCCCCAGGTTTCCACCCAGGGCTACGAAAAAAGAACCCCCCAAACGGGGCTACCACCCCCCATAGAAAGCCACACCGGCAA
>JBKKAU010000851.1:0-4064 GCA_046714475.1 Thermoanaerobaculia bacterium | reverse complement strand
CCGCCCCGGAGGTTTCACCATGAGAAGTTGGACCATCAGCGCGACTCCTCCCATCGTCCACGCCGTTCAACTTCGCTCCGGCGATGTTGTGGACACTGGGATCCGCGGGCCTCTCTCCCGCACTTCGATTCTGACAAGGCTGGCCGAGCGCTATCAGGCCCTCACGGACCGGTGTCGGGTCGATTTGACCTCCTCGGACCTGGCTCTGCTCAAAGCCAGCGTCGAGCTCCCCATGTCCATCCCGACGCTCGTCAGCCTGCACACCCTGGTCGAAGACCACATTCGCCTCACGGTGCCGTCGCCCGGTGTGTCCGGTTACGAGGAGCTGGTCGGCAAGCTCGCCGCGCTCAGCTTCGCTGAACGCATCGCCCTTGCCGACCAGCTGGAGCGCGAGACCCTGCCTCGCAGGAGTGAGCCATCATGAGCATGTGCATACCCCTAGCGACCTTCGTGACTCTCCCCCAGGGCACCGCCCGACTCACTTTCCTGATCGGCCGCCCTTTCAAGCTCCGCCTCGAGCTTCCCGAGCGCTCCTACGAGCTGACGACACGGGCCGTTGCTGAGTTGATCCTGGCCCATGGGCGGCCGGAGGCCGCGGCCGCAATGATTCCCGCGAACGACGTTCGCGGCTGAGGAGACCTGCCCTTTGATCTCTTGCCCGAGGCCGCTAGCTGCGCTCTCAGCGCACTCTTCGCGCGGCCTAAACTTTCATAACCGCAGTGTCTACTACTCCTGCTACCGCAGGTACGAGGTGACTCTTATGACGCAGCCGCAGCCGTCTCTTTCGGATCTCCAGAGCCGCTGTGCCGACTTGGCCGCCGACATTCAGGCCCTCAGCTCGACCCTTACCGAGCTTGCGAGCCTGTTACCGGAGCCTCCCGACGCCGAGCTTGAGTACACCCAGCCCTACTCCCTCGCAACGGAAATCCGAGTGACCCTCGAGACCATGCCCGAGTCCCTGCGCAAGGTCTCCGAGGAACTCCAAAGGCTCAGCGTTCTGACGGCCAACGACCTTCAACAGCACTGGGTACGCCTCCAGGCCTCCCAGGTGACCCGGAGAGGATGAAAACGAGCCGACCTCTTAGCCGTCACCCGGCAGGTCGATTTTCCCGCGGGAAAATCCGCCAGCTTGCCCAGCTCTTTTTCCTGAGCCGCGGTCGCCGCTCTTTCCCCCTCGCCACAGGTTAGCTCCGACGCATCGGAAGGACGGGGTCAAGGTCGGCTTTGCCGCCCGCAGGGTTGCCTTGACCCCGTCCTTTTCGATGCGTCACCCTCCAGGTCCGAGGGGGAAAAGGACCAACCAATTCCTCGCCGGTCCCTACCCGATCCAGGAAGTTTGCCGACTCTGAGCCGACGGTATTTTCCCGCGGGAAAATCGCGCGAGTCTCTCTGACCACACCTCTCGACCGGTGCGCTACCTCGCTCCCGTTTCATGTTGCCTTCGCGGACACCAACCGTTCCTATCGCTGGCTCGTATCGCTGGCTCGAAAGTGAGACATGTGTCATACTTTCACCCGGAAGACCTTCATTGTTCGGAGGAGCAAGCTATGTTTTCCGTTCCGGAAAACGAGCGCCACTTGGGCGCCTTGAACAGCCCGGCTCCGCCGGAGAGGAGCGACGTCCAGCCATGACGCGCCCGCGCGGCCGGCCGCCCAAGGCTCCTCAGGATCGACGGGTAAAGCCCGTGACGATCCATCTCACGCCAAGCGAATGGGACTCCCTCAGGAGGCGGGCCGCGCAGATGGGTTTGCAACCCTCGCGCTTCGCGCGCCTCTGCTCGCTGGAACGTCCACTCCCGCCGGCCGTACCCGAACCCAATCGCGCTCTCTGGCGCGAGCTTGGCAGGCTCGGCGGTTTGCTCAACCAGTGGCTCCATGCCGTTCACAGCGGCGCGCACCACCTCTCCCCTCCCGTGGATCTGCATGAGGTGATCGGCTACGTCGCTGCACTTCGCAATGCTCTGGTGGGCAAGCCTTGATTCACAAGATCGTCAAGGGCGGTGGATTCCGCGGCTGCCTCACGTACTGCATCGAAAAGGGAGTGGTTATTGGGGGAACCTATCCGCGCGAGGCAGAGCCCGCCGCGGTCGCGGCCGACATGCGCCAGTACGCGGCGGCCGCCCCGAACGTCGAGAAGCCTGTCTTTCACGCCTCCATCAGCCTCCGCCCCGGAGGGTCGTTGTCCGATGCTCAGTGGAACGATGTTGCTCGGCGCTACCTCGAAGCTCTCGGCATGTCCGAGACGCCCTACGTCCTGGTCCGCCACTCCGACACCGACAAGGATCATGTCCACATCGTCGCCAGCCGGGTCGGCTACGACGGTCGCACCATCAGCGACGCGAACGATTTTCGCCGAGGCATGGACGTCCTGCGCACGATCGAGCGCGACCTGGGGTTGGCAGCGCCGACGCCTGGGGACGCCGATCGCAGCCAGAGGCCGGAACGTGGGCTCTCGGAAGTCCGTCTAGAGGCGCGTGCCATTCTTCGCGATGTCTTGGCTTCCAGCAGCGACCTCAGCGGGTTTGTCGCGCGGGCCGAGGCTCGAGGTGTCCAGGTGCGCCTCTCGTTTGATGCAGCCGGCTCCGTTCGCGGCATCTCCTACGGCTATCGGGGCGAAGCCTTCTCAGGATCACGCCTCGATCGACCGCTAGCGCTGCCGGAGTTGGCCCGGCGCTTCGATCTTTCCGGCGTCCAGCCCACCCTGGTCCTGCAGCCCGCTTCCACCTCGTGGTCGACACCGACCCTGCATACGCTTGCCGACCATCTCGGGCGCCTGCGGCTTGGCGCTACTACCGCCGCCGCCGGCACGGAGCTCCGGAGCCGCGGTGCAGCGGCCCTCGCTGACAAGGCGTCCGCGCTTCACCTGATGGCGAGCCGTTCGTCCAGCCAGGAGAAGTCTCTCGCGGCCTTGCTCAGCTCGGCTCCGGCGGCTGCCCGGTCGCCCTTCGCCGCGGCCCGTCTTCTGGCGCGTCTTTCAGGGAGCGAAACTTTGGGGGCTGTCGCGAGTTTCGTGGGCGCCTTCCGCTCGCCGCTTGCCGCTACTCAGTACGCCCTTTCGCTGGCTTCCCAGGCGGGTATTCCGGATCGTCGGTCCAGCCGGCTGATGGACGCCTTCGTTCGGGCAGCCGGTAGCGATGGCTGCCCGTTGGAGGTTCTGGGCGCCCGTCTTCGGGAGGCGGGAATCGACGTCGGCCGCGAAGCATCAGGCGATCTCACCTTCCGCGCCGGGTCCAATGTCTGGCGCTCTACCGACCTCAACCTCAATTCAGGGGGACGACTCAGTGGCTCAAGAAGACGTGACACCGGAGATGCTGTTCACCAGTTTCATGGAGGCGATCGAAGTGCTAGAAGCCGCCAAGGAAACCTTGACCAGGGCCTCCGGCCAGACGACGTCGCTCTCCGGACGGCTGGAAGAAGCGGTGACCAACGCCGAGGCGATCAGCCGAGCCTTCGCCAAGCACCAGGACATGGCAGAGGACCTCGCGACCCTGCGCCAGGATCTCGGTATCCTGGTTCCGGCGATGCGGGAGATCTCGGAAGCGTTTCAGCCCATCCCGGTGCAATTGACGAGCGCATCAAGGCACGTCCTGAACGCGCTCCGGCCGCGGCCGCTGCGCATCTGGATCACCGCGGGCTCTCTGGTGCTGGCAACTGTCATCGCGGGCCTGACAGTGCTCCTGACTCTGCGGCCGACCGCCCTACTGCCACCGTCACTCCACCAGACGCTCACCCTCGGCCAAGCGATCGAGCAGGCGCTGAGGGACCTCCCGCCCCCGGAGCAGGACCAACTTACAGCGCTTCTGTCGCGGGCTCTGGCGACGAGGCCTTGAGGACCCACCTCGCTGCGCTCGGTTCCGGGCCGTACGATGTTCGGGTGTCGGGGCCGGCCATGGCCCGCCCCATCACGCACTCGAATCTCTCTCCTGAGGCTGTCGTCGCGCTGCAACCCTGGCTCCGGCATCAGAACGCTCAGGGGAACAACATTTCGATTCGCAGCACCGCTCCCGGTAGCGTCTACCTCGGCCAGGGGGGCGGGCGCCCCCCCCCCCCCCGCCGCCCGGGGGG